>CAZYOC010000015.1:0-29890 GCA_964648415.1 uncultured bacterium
TTCAGAATTGCTAACATTTTGTATTCTTGCACCTTGTCTGGATTCCAGCCTTCGCCGGAATGAGATCGGTTCCTATTGCGCAACAGTCTGTATAAACTAACCCCCGGAATAGTGCGAATCCATAGTAGTGGTCCATTGCGCCAGCTATGAATCGTTCTGAGCTGCGCATTATCGTTCAGAGCAAGGCGCATCCCTGAAGGCATAGCGGGTTATTTCAAAGGGATGCAACGCAGCTATGGACGATAAGGCGCGCTCCCTTTGGGCTTGTCACGAGGCGGTTGCCTGCGGCGTTGGTTTCGCTTGAGGTAACCCGTTACATCTGCGCGAAACCGCCTGGCATCCAACTCGCCCGTGACAAGCAGAACCTATCATAGCTGGCGCAATGGACCAGTAGAAACCCGGGCAGCGATGAACCCGGGATATCACACAACCGAATTGATTTCATCAGTGGGGGCGATTCGGCGTCGTGCTGCTCACAGCGAGCTGCCCGGGCCAAATCCAAATTACTGTTGAATTTGTAGGATGAACGATCCGAATCCACAACCGCGCCTTGCCCTCCGCTGCGAGAGATCCCTATTATACTAACAGATACGCTTCTTGCACGGTTTGCCCTGGTATCGGAGGAGTCATGCGTTCGGTAATCTCTTACACCCTGTTGCTGCTGCCCCTGCTGCTGCTCCCCGTTTCCACCCTCGCCCAGGTCTCCCTTGAAGGCCCGTTGAGCGGGACGCTGGAAGACACGCTGTATGTGGTCGAAGGCAACATCTCGGTCGCAGCCGGCGATTCACTGTTCATCGCAGCCGGTGCGCGGTTCGAGTTCACGACCTTCGCCAACTTCACCATCCTGGGCCGAATCGAAGCGGTCGGCACGGAAGAGGATTCCATCTATTTCGTGTCGGACGACGCCGGGACAGCCTGGGGCAGTCTCACGCTGCAGGGCGGGCATGAGGACTCCTCGCGGTTCGAGTACGCCTATTTCTCCGGGGCCACGCAGGGCGCGATCAACTGCCAGGGCGGCGCGAACCCCATCCTGCACCACCTGGATTTCATCGGCAACGAGGGAGCGTATGGGGCCGGCGTGGCGTGCAGCGGCTCCAACCCCCGCATCAGCTATTGCCTGTTCCAGAACAACACGGCGAGCGTCAAAGCCGGTGGACTCTATATCACCAGCGCCAGCCCGCATGTGGCGCATTGTGATTTCATTGACAACGACGGCGGCAACTGGGGTGGCGGGATCAACATCTACGGCGCCTCCTCACCACTGATCGAGCACTGCACCATCAGCGGCAACGTGGCCGGCTCGACCGGCGGGGGCATCCACGCCAGCGGCGGCACGCCCACCCTTCGCTACTGCGTCATCGAGAACAACGACGCGCCCAACTACGGCGGCGGGATCAACCTGTACAACGGCGCCGAGGCCCTGATCGAATACTGCCTTATCACCGGCAACACGGTGGGCATCGGCGGAGCGGGCATCTACCATACCCGGTCTCAGTCGCACATTCGCTACTGTACCGTGGTCGGCAACAGCGCCGACTCCTACGGCGGCGGGATCTGCTTCTACAATTCCGACAGCGCCACCGTGTTCGGCTGTATCGTCACGGACAATACTGGAACGGGCGGATTCTACAACACCGATTCCCGGGTTCTCGCCGGGTTCAACGCGGTGTACATGAACGACGGCAGCCAGTTTACCGGAAACTGGCCCGCGTGGATCAATACGAACCTGATCGAGAACGCGAACGGCGACGACTGCGACCTGATGTACAATATCCAGACCGACCCGGAGCTCGACGGCGACTATCAGCTTACCAGCACTTCGCCCTGTATCGACGCCGGCGACTGGCGCGGGGATGACGATCCCGACGGCACCCTGCCCGACATGGGCGCATTCTATTTCGAGCACGACGATTCCCCCGACCCGCCCGGCTCCCCGGGTACGGTCACCGTGGAAGCCACGGCGCAGCTCCAGTACGCCAGCGACCACAGCGGCATCCAGGTCTTGTTCGTTCCACTTTCACCGTATGGGGTGCGCGACAGTGTTCTTACGGAGGAGGCCGGATCGTTTTCCATCGACCTGCCGATTGGCGTGTATGACATTGAATACTCCCTTGAAGGGTATCAGAGTGTCACGTTGACCCAACAGGGTGTCCACAACTCCCTGAACATTCCGGCGCAAACCTTGCCCCTCGATCCCATTTCAGGCGCGCTGTCGGGAACCCTGGGGCCGGGCATCTTCGAGGTGGACGATACCCTGCGGGTGCTGGAGGGCGATACGCTGACCATCCTGCCCGGGACCACGGTGTACTTTGATTCGGCGGTCGGGTTTGTCGTGGACGGTGTCCTCATTGCGGAGGGGACCGAAGAAGAGCTGATCCGCTTCTATCCGTCAGCCAACGATTTCTGGCAGGGAATCCAGATGGAGGGCGAGGCGGCGGGCGGCAGCCGCTTTCAGTGGTGTGAATTCACCTACACCTATCCCCACTCGGTTGCGATCCTGGCGTGTTCGCCCGAATTCGAGGACGTGGTGTTCTACAACAGCAGCGCCGGCCAGACCATGGGAGCATCGGCGTTTGTCAGCGGGGAGTGCATGCCGGTATTCAACCGGTGCCACTTCTTCGGGAATACCTCCGACTACGGCGGCGCCGCCGTCGGATGCCAGGACTACACCACGGCGGTTTTTCAGAACTGCACCTTTGCGGCGAACAGTTCGGAATACGGCAGTTGTGTGATGATCCTGAACAGCGCGCCGACTTTCAACTCCTGTCTGTTTACCAACAATGACGGCAATTTCGTGATCGGGATCTGGACCAGTCCAAGCGCTGCTTTCGAACACTGCCTGATCAATGACGACAACGATGCGTACTACGCGGACGAGCTGCCGGACGGCCTGGGGGTGGTGAACACTGTCAACACCAACGGCGACTCCACCGATATGTTTATGAACCTGTATCGAGACGCGGCCATGGGACAGATCACGTACGCCTGGGCGTACCTGTCGCCCCATTCCCCGGCGATCAACGCGGGCGATCCGGACCTGGCGCTCGATCCCGACGGCACCCTGCCGGACATCGGTGTGCATCCGTTGTTTCACGCCGGTCCGGGCTCTCGATTCGATGAGCGTGACCACGAGTTCGGCGAAACCAACGATTCCACCGCTGTAACCTGGCGCTGCCCTGTACTGAACACCGGATACGAGGACCTGGTGATCCATGAATGGAGCTGCACCGATACCGCGTTCAGCGTTGAAGGGGAGGATTCCCTCGTGATCGAGCCCGGGATGTGGGATTCGCTGACGGTGTGGTTTGAGGCGGAGGAGGACGGCGACTATACCGGCCTGCTTGCGCTTGCGACCAACAACCCATTGCTGCCTGAGGTTACCATCAACCTCACCGGGACGATCCGGACCAACGCGGCAGGGGATCCTTCACAGCGAGAACTCCCCGAAGAGTTCGCCATTGCCGGCGCGTATCCGAACCCCTTCAACTCCCGGTTGTCTGTAGTGGTGGGTCTGCCGGAAGCGGGGCGGTTGAGTGTGGACGTGTTCAATATCCTGGGGCAACGAGCGGCTCGGCTGACCGACGCTTCTTTTGCGGCGGGCTACCACACCTTCGCGTTGCAGGCACACGGTATGGCGACCGGACTCTATGTTGTTAAAGCGACATTGGGCAACGGGCGGCAGGCGGTGATGAAGAAAGTCGTTCTGGTCAAATAATCAGCTGCACGGTAGGTTTCCCACCTTGCAGTGCAGACCTGCTCGGAGGACACCGGGCGTGGCGTGGCCCGTATGCGCCGCTCTGTTTGGCGGATCCGGAAGCTTGTGAGCCCTCCAAGGCTTGACAAACCTGTTGTTGCTTTGGGTATATGGAAACCATATCTTCACCCGAGCAGTTCCAGACCCTTTCATCTTTAGACTTGGAGCCACGATAGATGCTGAAACATGTTGCCGTGATAGGCATGGGAGGCTGGGGTAAAAACCTGGTCCGCAACTTCAATGATCTGGGCGCTCTGAAGTTGATTTGTGATACCGACCCCAACCGTGAGAAAACCGCGCACGAGCAATACCCGGATGTGGACTTCACCAGCGATGTTGATGATGTGCTGGCGAATGACGCCATCGACGGGGTGGTTATTGCCGCGCCGGCGGTGGAGCATTACACGATCGCCAAGAAAGCACTGCTTGCCGACAAGGACACCTACATTGAGAAACCGCTGGCGTTGTCGGTGGAAAACGGCCGGGAATTGGTCGAGCTTGCTGACAAACAAAACCGTATTCTCATGGTGGGCCATATCCTGCAGTACCACCCGGCGGTGATCAAGCTGAAGCAGCTTATCGACGATGGCGACCTGGGCAAGATCCAGTACATCTACTCCAATCGCCTGAACATGGGCAAGATCCGGACTGAGGAGAACATCCTGTGGAGCTTTGCCCCGCATGATATTTCCGTCATCCAGTCCCTGGTCGGCGATGAAGTCGAGGTGGAGAATCTTTCATGTCGCGGGAGTGAATATGTCAGCCGGGGTGTGGCGGACGTCACCCTGAGCGAGTTCCTGTTCGCCAACGGCGTCCGTGCGCATATCTTCGTCTCCTGGCTCCACCCCTTCAAAGAGCAGCGGATGGTCATCATTGGCTCCGAGAAGATGATTGTGTTCGAGGACACGGCAACGCACAAGCTGGTGGAGTATCCTCATCGGGTCGAATGGAAGAAACACATCCCGACCGCGGTGAAGGGTGAAGGCATTCCGGTGGAGTTCGACGTGCTGGAGCCGTTGAAGAACGAATGCCGGCAGTTCCTCAACAGCATGGACACCCGCAAGCCGCCGTTGACCGACGGCCGTGAAGGCCTGCGAGTGCTGCGGATCCTCAGCGCTCTGCAGTCCTCGCTGGAGCAGGGCGGCTCCCGGGTCAACCTGAACGAGCTTCCCGTGCCGGAGAAGCCGAAGCGGGACTATTTTGTGCATGAGACCGCGGTGGTCGACGATCCGGCCGACATCGGCGAAGGCACCAAGATCTGGCACTATTCCCATGTGATGAAGCATGCCAAGATCGGCAGGAAATGTGTTTTCGGGCAGAACTGCAATGTTGATGGGAACGTGGTGATCGGCGACGGTGTCAAGGTGCAGAACAACGTGTCCATCTACACCGGCACGATCATCGAGGATTTTGTCTTTCTGGGTCCGTCGGCGGTGCTGACCAATGTGACCAACCCCCGGTCGGAGATCAACCGGCACAAGCTGTACGAGCGGACCTACCTGCGGCGTGGGTGCAGCATCGGCGCAAACGCGACCATCGTCTGCGGTGTTGATATCGGCCGGTACGCGTTTATCGGGTCCGGCGCGGTGGTGACGAAGGATGTACCGGACTATGCCATGATGGTGGGCGTGCCGGCCAAACAGGTGGGCTGGGTGAGCCGTCACGGGTTGCCAATGAAGGACCCCGACGAGAACGGTGTGTACACCTGCCCGGAGAGCGGGTTGAAGTACAAGGTGAACGAGGCGGGCGAACTGAAATGCCTGGATCTGGATGAAGAAGCGCCGTTGCCGGAGGACATGAAGACCGGGAACGACTTCTACGACGACATCGTTCACGGCAAGCGACTGCAGTAACCAGACAACACAGACAGAACGCGAAGAAAGGATACGACAATGGGTGTGCCGCTGCTGGATTTGAAAGCACAATACAAGACAATCAAGCCGGAAGTGGATGAGGCGGTGCTGAAGGTGCTGGAATCCCAGTACTTCATTCTCGGGCCGACGGTTAAGGAGTTTGAGGAGCAGGTCGCGGAGTATTGCGGCGTGAAGCACGCGATCGGTGTTTCTTCCGGTACGGACGCGCTGCTGCTGTCCCTGATGGCGGCCGACATCGGTCCGGACGACGAAGTCATCACGACCCCGTACTCGTTCTTCGCCACCGCCGGGTGTGTCGCCCGGGTGGGCGCGAAGCCGGTGTTCGTCGACATCGACTCCATGAGCTTCAACATTGATCCGTCGCGCATCGAAGCGGCCATCACCCCGAAGACCAAGGCGATCATCCCGGTGCATCTGTACGGCCAGGTGGCGGACATGGACCCGATCCTGGAAATCGCCGACAAGCACAACCTGGTGGTGATCGAGGACGGCGCCCAGGCCATCGGTGCGGAATACAAGGGCAAACGCGCCGGGCAGTTCGGCCAGTATGGCTGCTTCAGCTTCTTCCCCTCGAAGAATCTCGGCGGCGCGGGTGACGGCGGCATGGTGGTGACCAACGATGACGCCATCGCGGAAGTCCTGCGGGTCAAGCGGGTCCACGGCGGCAAGCCGAAATACTACCACAGCATGATCGGCGGAAATTTCCGTCTGGACGCCATTCAGGCTGCGGTATTGCAGGTCAAATTGAAGTATCTTGATGGTTGGACCGAAGGCCGGCAGAAGAATGCGGATACCTACCGGAAGCTGTTTAAGGATGCCGGGGTGGTGATGGATCCGCCCGAGTGTTTGACGAACGGGTGCGGCTCGTATCCCGAGTGCAGCCTGAAAGGCTCCAAAAGCATCGTCTTGCCGGAAGAAATGGGTGATGTCCGCCATATTTATAACCAATTTGTGATTCGGTTGGACCGGCGGGATGAAGCGCGTGACTTCCTGAAGCAGCGTGGTATCGGCAACGAAGTCTATTACCCGGTGCCGTTTCATGTGCAGGAATGCTTCGCTTACCTTGGCTACAAGCAGGGCGACTTCCCGGCGAGCGAATGTGCGGCGGACGAGACGCTGGCATTGCCGATCTATCCGGAACTGACGGACGTACAGATGCGTGAAGTGGTGGACGCGATAGTGGAGTTTGTGAACAAGAGACATTCCTGAACCAGTTACCAGTACAAAGGAACCACCATGGAATACCCGATCAGCAAGGCGTTGGTTACCGGCGGGGCCGGGTTTATCGGCAGCCACATCGTTGAAACGTTGCTTAAGAACGGAACCGAGACGATTTCGATTGACAACTACTTCGCCGGCAAACCGGAAAATTTGGCGCACCTGAAGGATTACGATAACTTCCACGAAGTGAAATGCGACATCACGGACTTTGAAGAGTTGAAGAAGCATTTTAAGGACGTTGAAGTTGTTTTCCACCAGGCTGCATCGAAAAAGACCATTTGTCTTGCTGATCCCCGCAAGGACCTGGCGATCAATGCGGAAGGCGCGTACAACCTGCTGGAGCTTTCACGTGACACGGGTGTTCGCAAGTTTGTCCATGCCTCCACCGGTTCCGTGTACGGCGAAGCGCAGTACTATCCCCAGGACGAGAAGCACCCGCTGAACCCTACTTCGTATTATGGGGTGAGTAAGCTGGCCGGCGAACGCTATGTGAACGTGTTCAACCATTTGTACGATCTTGATGTCACCATGCTGCGCTATTTCCACATTTACGGCCCCCGTCAGGAGTCAAGTGATGTTGGGGGTGTGGTCTCGATCTTCGCGCGGCGTTTACTAAACGGAGATCCCATCACCATTTTCGGTGATGGCACCCAGCAGCGCTCCTTCACCTGGGTGAATGATGTGGTGGAAGCCAACCTGAAATCGGCCACGATGCCGGTTGCGAACGCCAAGGTGTACAACTGCGCGTCCGGTATTACCGTGACGATCGACGAGTTGGCGCAGATGGTTGCCGAAATTCTGGAAGTTGAAAATCCTGTGATCAACTACGGCGACTGGACCCCGGGTGATATCAAGGTGTTTAACATCGACAACAGCCTGATCAAGAAAGATCTGAACATCGAGTTCGAAACCGATTTCAGAGCCGGGCTGGCCAAGACCATCAATTGGGCGCGAGATCTCTTCTCGGGGAAGTAATGTACAACGATCACAAGATTGCTGTCGTCATTCCGGCGTACAACGAAGAGCTGCTGATCTCCGAGACACTCGGTGGGATGCCGGACTATGTCGATGTCATGTATGTGATCAACGATTGCAGCACGGACAACACCCTGGCGATTATCCGTGAGCTGCAGCAGAAAGATCCGCGTATTGTCCTGATCAACCACGAAGCGAATAAGGGATTGGGGCAATCGCTGATTGATGGCTACATGGCCAGTGCCGAGGGCGATTGTGATATCACTGCCGTGATGGCCGGTGACAACCAGATGCACCCGGACGATTTGCCTAAACTGCTGGATAAGCTGATTTTCGAGCAGTATGATTATGTGAAGGGCAACCGTCTGCTCCACCACAATGTTCGCTCCATGCCGCGCTACCGTTTTTTCGGTAACGCGATGCTGACGATCCTGACCAAGTTCGCCACCGGGTATTACCGGCTGATGGATCCGCAGTGCGGGTATACCGCTATCAAGAACGATGTGTTGCGGGGTATCCCAATCGAAGAAATGACCAAGGGCTACGGCTACAATGCGGATATCCTGGTCATGTTGAATATCCGCAATTTCAAGGTCGCCGATGTGGAAGTCCGCCCTGTGTATGACCGGGAAAAGAGCAAGATCAAGCTGTGGAAGTATATTCCGAAGACAAGCATGTTGCTGATGCGGCTGTTTTACCGTCGGATGTGGCAGCGCTACGTGGTGCTGGATTTCCATCCCCTGGTGCTGTTCTACGCGTTCAGCCATCTGCTTCTGTTGGCGGATATCGGCTTCATTGTCCGGCTGTTCTACATGTGGCCGATCGTAGGTCATGTGCCCGAAACCACAGCGTTAGTCGTGTTGTTCTGCAGTATCACCGGTTTGCAGTCCTGGCTGTTCGCCATGCTGTTTGACATGGAAGCGAACCGTGATAAATCATTCGATCTGTTGCCCCTCCTTCAACACAAACTTAATCACCAACAAGCGTTAAGCCAAAGCAGTCTTCCTGACTCAGCGGAGGAGGATTGAGTGAAGGGGGTGGTTGTAGAGGATTCTTTGGCACTTAGTATGTATCAATGGTACAAACTAAAAGGATTGAAGACATCCTTCACGACGTTTAAGGAAGTTTGCGACTCCATTTCGCATGATTATTGTGAATGGAAATATGTTTCCGCTAATAAATCAAGACTATGGAGACCTATTGCGTCGGATATCCTGAATATCCTGCCTAGACATGTATATTTAAACGCAACTAACGTTCTTAAAGTAGGTATAAAAACCTATCGCAAAATGCGTCCTCCTAATTCTCATGCCTTAGATGATAAGAAACGATATGGATATTTTTTGTCGTGGCTTAGTAAGCATGGTGTTGTTTTTAAGAGTTCAGTCTTTCTAACGCATGACATTGATACTAGTGAATGTTACAAGAATTGGGATTCTATGTTAAACATTGAGGATGAGTTTGGTTATACTTCCGTCTCTCACATATTGACAAATGGCCCTTATGATCTCGATAAACGCTTCATTTCTTCCGTTAGATCGCGAAATCATGAAATAGGATTACATGGCGATACGCATGACATGGCAATTGGATATCGTAATGTCTCTTCTCTTCAACAGCGCTTTATCGCGTGTTTTGACGCATTTCAGGAACCCTTTCGTTTCTTTAGGGCACCAGCGCTGTCAGCCACAGATGAACTTTTACAACTACTTCGTGAATATGGTTTTCTAGTTGATAGTAGTATGACGACAAGGTATCATTACGGCGTTGGATCACCTCTTTCTATTCCTTATAAATATCCAAAGTCTTCATTACTGATTGCTCCAATTACTATTCAAGATGATGCATTGCTGCGAGGTGTTCCTAAGAATAATATTAATATTTATGATTATTTGCTAGAATTATTAAATTTTGTTTCCCAAGAAGCAGGACTATTTGTAATCAACACACATCCTGTTTATTATTCGTCATTTAGCGATGCTTATCGGAAATTATTGAGCTATCTATCTCAATCAAATATTCATGTGTTAAGACCAAGCGATATTATTTCCTTGACACAGAGTTAGCCTCGGATTTGATTATTGCTTTTCTAAGGATGTCTTCCAGATGGGCATACAGGAACAAAAAGTATTTCTAATTTCTACTGGGCGCACCGGTACGAGTTTCTTTGCAAAGTTCTTTTCAGATTATGTTTCTGATGTTATTGCTTATCATACTTCTAGCCGTACTCATCTAATTAATATAATTTCTAATCTATATATACTTAACAAAATTGACAATAATATTGCATCACTATTGTTCCAGAAGCTTAAATATAACCATATTGTCAGTGATTCAAAAACACGAGTAGAGTGCAATCCCTATTATTTGGGAATCATTGATATATTAAATAGCACATTCCCGAATTCTAAGTTTATCTTTATTGTTCGTGACCCTGAAACCTACGTTACTTCGTGCATACGTTTTGAACGGCAGCGTATTAAAAGCAAAATAGCAAACTATTTAATTCCTTATTGGCGCCCGGTACCTTATATTGAAGAGCTGAAAGGTGTATTTTACAGTGTTGATCAGCGAATAAACTACTATGCTTCTGATTGGGAGGTTAGAAATAGACACGCGCATGACACACTGGCATCAATGAATAATGTGTTTACCGTTTTATTTCATGATATTTTTGACACGGTGAAGGGTCCAGTTCTTTTGAAGAAAATGGTTGATTGGATTGAACTCCCCTTAAAACCATATTTCAATGACGATATTCTTTATAAAAAGCATAATATGTCACGTGGCAGTTCAATAGTATTAACAGACCCTCAAAAAGAAACAATTAGTGCTATTTGTGATAATTTATGGAGTGATTTGCGAAATAAGTATAAGTATCAGTAATACCGTCTATTCACGATTTCGTTAACAGAGGAAGGGCTTCTAATGTCTAACATTATAGGCAAGCTGTTAACAGCTTGGCGTATTCGAGCAGTCAGACCTTTCGTTAGAGGTCGGTTGCTCGATGTCGGTTGTGGTGCTAATGGTTTGGTCCGTCAGCATGGTAATGGTGTTGGTATAGATCGTCATCAGCTTGGAAATGTAGATTTGGTCGTCGAGGATGCTGCTAGTATACCATTCGAGGATTCTAGCTTTGATTCCATTTCTTTGCTGGCATCATTAAATTATCTACCAGATAAAGATAAAGCATTGCGTGAATATTATAGATTATTAAAATCAGATGGAAGATTAATCATCACAATGATACCGCCTACTGTCTCGCGTTACTGGCATA
The DNA here is from genome assembly GCA_964648415.1 of uncultured bacterium. Classification (GTDB taxonomy): domain Bacteria; phylum Electryoneota; class Electryoneia; order Electryoneales; family Electryoneaceae. The sequence goes on from CAZYOC010000015.1 coordinate 11,102, forward strand.
TGATGCGGGATCCCTTTGAATATGATCAGAACAAGATTAGGAAAGCAAGTGGAGAAGCATTTGGCATTAGTAAAAATGATATGCTTTCTTTATTGAAAAGAAATGGCTATAAGATCCAAAGAACAATAAGATTTATGCTATTACTAAATACTATTTATATATGTGAAAAGAACTCTTAGTAAACGAACACTTATGCTTAAAGGATGTTATGCTGGTCAGTTGTTTGCAAAAAGCATTTAACAAACAAGCAGGAGTAGATCTGTGTGCGGAATATTCGGTGTTATTGGAGATACTAAAACTCTTAAGGAAGATCATGTTAATAATATATTAAAACTGTTAGCCATTATGGCTGAATCAAGAGGTAAAGAAGCCTCGGGAATTGCGACATTACGATCCGGACAGATTGATGTTTATCGCGAACCTGTAACCGTGTCAAAACTAATAAACACAAAGCGTTATAAAAATTTAGTTTCTGCTTTATATTCTGATCCGGATCGAAACTCACGTTTTGTTGTTATGGGTCACTCTCGTCTAGTCACAAATGGAACACAAGAGGAGAATAAAAACAATCAACCTGTTGTTAAAGATGGAATTGTTGGTATTCATAATGGAATAATAACAAATAGTGAAGACCTATGGTTACGTTATTCTGAGTTTAATCGTCAAACAGAGATCGACACTGAAATATTGTTTGCATTGATTCGACACTATTTAACGAGCACTAAATCATTTAGTAGTACGATAGAAGAGATAAATAATATAATAGAAGGAACCTATTCTATTGCGCTAATGTTTGAAGATCTTAATAAGGTGTTTTTATCTACAAATAATGGATCATTATATTGCGCTATAAATAATAATAATATAATATTTGCTTCTGAGAAGATAATGCTTACCAAATATATAAAAGAAAGTAAATATACTGACTATAAAATACGTCATGTAGATTCTAATCAAATGCTAGCAGTTGATTTGGAAACGTTGGAAATCGTATTTGGTTCTTTGAAGAAGGGCATTGTGCGGAAAATTTATAGCACTGAGTCCGCTCCAAATGAGAAATTTCGTGATATTGTGGAGCATGAGGCTGTCCTCAACCCAGAGCACCTGTTCAGTATGAAGCGTATCAAGCCTTTGGACAGTGTGCCTAAGGAATTTGATGCCCATGTGGAGCAAGTGCGTGACGCTGTCGAGGGGTTGCAGCGCTGCACAAAATGTCTGTTGCCGTCCACATTTCCCTATATAGAATTTGATGAGAATGGTATTTGTTTGATGTGCAATAATCATACGCCGTTTTCGTATTATGGAAGCGAAAAACTGCATGCGATAGCGGATGCACATAGGAAAGACAGCAGCGAACCTGATTGTGTTATTGCTTTTAGCGGTGGTCGTGATAGTAGTTATCTATTACATTACGCAGTGAAGGAACTTGGGCTGACACCATTGGCATATACCTATGATTGGGGTGTTGTAACTGATTTAGCAAGGAGGAATATCTATCGACTATGTGGTAAATTGGGTGTGGAACACATATTGATATCTGCGGATATAAATAAGAAGAGAAATAATATTAAGAATAACGTAAGTGCGTGGTTGGAAAAGCCTCATTTAGGCATTATACCACTTTTTATGGCTGGTGATAAAATGTTTATTTCCAATGCGCTAAATGTAAGCAAGGCTTATAATATTCCCTTGGTCATGTTTGGAAATAATCAGTACGAGCACACTGGTTTCAAGAGTGGATTTGCTGGTGTAGATCAGGGATATAATCCATACTATGCCGTCAGTAAAATGAAGAAACTACGATTATTATCGTACTATGTTGGCCAATTTATAAAACAGCCGAAATATTTAAATACGTCTGTAATGGATACATTACATGCTTTTTACTCTGCCTATATTGTTAAGAGAAGTTATTTACAATTATTTAAATATATTGTATGGGACGAGAAAGAAATACAAGAGATATTGAATAGAGAGTATGATTGGGAAATAGCGCATGATACAAGTAACACATGGCGGATAGGCGATGGTACCGCCGCATTTTATAACTATATATATTATATGATTGCAGGGTTTACAGAGAATGAAACCTTTGTAAGCAATCAAATTCGTGAAGGAGTTGTGACCCGTGAAGAAGGCTACAAAAAAGTATTGAAATCAAACGAACCTCGTTATGAGACAATAAAATGGTACTGCGATATTGTAGGACTTGATTTTTACGCTGTAATTGATCGTGTTAACAAGATTCCCAAACTTTATCCATTCCTGGTGTAGGCGTGTCGACAAGACGAACCTTCAGGGTCAATGTGATCTGGAACGTGGCCAGTCTGGGTATCCTTGGGGTGTCCGGCATCGCCATCAACTGGATCATCGCGCGCTTCATTGACGCGTCCGCGCTGGGCATTTTCAACCAGGTATTCGCCGCCTATATACTCCTTTCCCAGTTTTCCGTGGGTGGTGTGCATTTTTCCGTCCTCAAGCATATTTCTTACCACCAGGACGACCACGCGCTCAACTCCAGGATCGCCAGCAACGGGTTGATCCTGAGTTTTCTGCTGTCGTTGGGGTTTGCGCTGATGGCGTATCTCCTGCGCCAGCCGGTCGGCGCCTTGCTGAAGAGCCCGGGGGTGGCGGAGGGGATGGGCTACATGGCCCCCGGGTTGATCGGTTTCTCGCTGAACAAGGTGCTGTTGAATGTCCTCAACGGCCGCAACAGCATGCGCGCCTACGCTGTCTTTCAGGCATTGCGATACGTTCTGATCCTGATTGGCGTCATCCTCGTGGTGTTGATGGACCTGCCTAAACCGTATCTGCCCGGTACGCTTACGTTTGCGGAAACCCTGCTGCTGCTGGTGCTCGCGCCGTATGTCCATTTTTCAGGCACACCCTTCCGTTTTTCAGAACTGGAACGATTCTGGATGAAGGAGCACATTACCTTTGGTCTGAAGGGTTTCCTCAGCGGCGCTTTGATGGAGATCAACACCCGGATCGATGTGCTGATCATCGGGTATTACATGAGCGACACACGGGTGGGGATTTACAGCTTCGCGGCGATCCTGGCGGAAGGCTTCAGTCAGCTGCACATGGTGTTGCGGCGCAACGTGGATCCTTTGATCGGGAAAAGCTTTGCGGATCAGGATACACGACGTATCGAGAACTATGCCGTCAAGTTACGAAAAGTCGTCTATCCGGGGATGTTGTTGCTTGCCGGGGTGGCGATTGCGTTGTATCCGCTGGGGTTGAAGTGGTTTGTGGGCGATCCGGCGTATGATCCAAGCTGGGCCGTGTTCGCGATCCTGATGGCGGGCGTGTTCGTGATCTCGGGTTTTAAACCCTTTATCGGTTTGCTCCTGCAACGAGGCCGGCCGGAGTTGCACACTCTGCTCGTATTCCTCATGGTGTGTGTCAACACGGCGGGCAACCTGGCGCTGATACCGATCCTGGGGCTCAATGGCGCCGCCCTGGCGACGGTGGTCGCCTGGATTGTAGAATCCGGCTTGTTGATCTATTTTTCCAACCGCTTTTGCGATGTCAACCTGCTTCGGATCACACGGAGGCCGTGAGTAATACCGCCTAGAAGCCTGGCCGGAAAGTATGATTCAGACATTTCTACAGGAGTAGTCGGTTCTCATTGCTGAATCGCGCGCGACGGAAGTGTTTCACAAACAGCATGATAGCGATAGTGCGTTCGTTGTATGAGAACCTGGATTTGGTCGGCTTGATACGAAAAATGACTTTCCGGCCAGGCTTCTAGAGGTGTCACTTCCACTCCCACGCTTTCTTTGCCGGGTTATTCCCGGGCGCGGCTGATCACCTCCAGCACGGCATCAACCCATTCCGGCGGGAAACGGTCCGGGTCGGCCAGCCATTCCAGCAGGCTGGGCAGCGCCCTTTCTATCCCGGCCTTTTCGTCGGCCAGGGCAGATACCAGCAGATGCCCACTGTACGGCAGTTTCCTTTGCCAGTCGTTGGGCGCGACAGATTCAAAGGCCTCGATGAGCGCCTCGCTGGTGGTCTGGTCGATCTGCGCCAGCCGCTGCCGCCGGAGGTGCGCCACTGCGGTTCCCAGTTTGGCATACTCTTCTGTACGATCCGGGCGGGTGTTGGTCAATTCGGACTGCACACGGGCCAGGTGACGTTCCATCACCCAGCGCGGCATGCCTCGCACGGCCAGCAGCCGCGCCAGCCAGTCCACCTGCTTGTTGAGGGTCGATTGCTCGTGATCCACCAGTGTGGCCAGCCAGGCGGAATCGCTGTCGGCGAAACGTTTCCCCCGGTCGCCGTAACGGAGCTGGTAGTAGGGCAATTCTTCCCAGGCGAGGTCGCCGGCGTGCAGAGCGGCGTTGAACTCGGCCTCGTCCTGCGGGACATTGTGACGCCCGGCTTCAGGATTCAGGCTCGTTGACGTGGCGCGGAGGTTTTCGCGATCAAACGGATACAGCGCTTCGTACACGGCGATCAAGCCGGTAAACGCTTCCCGCGCGGCCTCTATCAGGGCATCGTGCTTTTCTTCCGGGACCACTTGCTGGAGGCGCTCGCGAAACTCCTTCCAGTGCGTTACGGCATTGGAGCCATAGGGTGCGAAGTAATGCGTTCCCTCATTGCCGGGGAATTGAAAATGGTCGACCAGAGCTTTACGAATTAGAGGCGCGCCCATCGTGGAGCCTTCAAAGACATACAGATAGCCGGCCAGGGACATCGGTTTTTCAATGACACGGCTGCGGATAAGGTCAGTCATTTGGAGGGCTTTTTCCTGTGCGGGAGCGATGTCCAGCAGTCGTCTCGGCTGGAAGAACGCCAGGTCCTTTTCCAGCAGTGGGAAACGCTGCATGTCCTCTCGCCAGATTTCCCGGATGACGGGATTGTCCAGTGGCAGGGTTTTCTCCAGCACCCCATACACCACGGCCATCGCACGTAGCAGGCTGACGTAACACTCGATGGGCAGCTTGCCTTCCTGCAAGGTTTTGTGGTAGGGCAGAGCTTCGAGTTGGCTGTGCAGATCGCGGGTCTGGGATCGAAGTTGGTCACGTACCGGTGTGGAATCGGTCACGACAAGCCCCTCCGGCTAGTGCTCCGTTGCACCACTTTAACAGTGGCTCTCGAAAGTAAGACTCGATGGATGTTCTCCCCGACTTTTTCGGGGATCTCCTCCGGTTGTTCGCAAGGAGGAGATTCACGGCTGTGTTTCGCACACCGCAAGCTTGCTTCGCTGTGGTTCCCGCCTTCAAACTGTATCAAAATCCCAACGAATCTCATTCCCGCGAAGGCGGAAATCCAGACATGTCCATATGGAGTGGTTCTTGCAAAGAATCGAAGAGACAAAGATCCTTAAGTATTTGTTTATTCTGGATTCCTGCCTTCGCAGGAATGACATCATGGGACATATCATTCGAGAATTGCTATATTCTGGATTCCTGCCTTCGCAGGAATGACATCATGGGACATATCATTCGAGAATTGCTATATTCTGGATTCCTGCTTTCGCAGGAATGACATCGTGGGACATTTCATTCGAGAATTACTATATTCTGGATTCCTGCTTTCGCAGGAATGACATCATGGGACATTTCATTCGAGAATTGCTATATGTAATCGGACCGCATCGTTATGATCATGTTTACTCGCTATGATTATGTTTACTCTCTTACCGGGGAAGGAAGCGTGCGAAGTCAATCGGCAAGGGAACCCGTGCTTTCCCGTGGGGTTTCTTCTCCAGGAAGACGAACCCCTTATCCAATATATGAAACAAGAGTTTCCAGGTCAGCTCCACATCCATACGGCAGTAGGTTTCGATCTCCTCGAGTTTGCCCTCTTTCCACCATTGCAGCGCCTGGAGGCCGTCGGCGGATTTCGGTGCGCCCAGGGTGGCCTGCGCCAGCGCGCCCAGCCCGGCGCGGTAGCCGTGATGCAAGTAAAACGCGTCCAGCAGGTCCAGCGACGGCAACGCCCGCATATCCTGTCCCGTATACGCCTGCAACACCGAATAGTCGAACTTCTTCTGATTGAAGCCCACCACCAGCTCCGCCTGGAACAGCCGGTCGATCAGGTCGAGGACGTCCTCTTCGAAATACGTCTTAAAGGTCTGCGTCTTCATTTCGTAGATCACCGCCAGCGAGATCCGCATCAGGTGGGCATTATGCCAGCCGCCCACCTCCTGGGCGGAACGCTGTGTCTCCAGGTCGAACACCACGATGTCGCGATCTTTCAGCAGCTCGACCTGGCTTTTGTACGGTACGGCTTTCGGTTGCTTGCGTCGTTGCATGGCCTGGCCTCCGGTGCGAAGTTTGGATGACGGCGCGGCCTGATCCGCCGGGTCGGCCGGCTTGGGCGCATCCACCACATCTTTCGGGAGCCACACCTTTTCTCCGGTCAGGTGTTGCAGGAACCGGATGCAGCCCTGTTTATCCAGGGGATTGTTGCCGTGGCCGCATTTGGGCGAGTGAATGCAGGACGGGCAGCCGTCCTCGCAGGAACAGTCGCTCACCAGCGCCTTTACTTTTTCCAGCAGATCATCGAGGACATGATAGGCCTTGGTGGCGAGGCCGACACCGCCCGGGTGGCCGTCGTACAGAAAGATCGCCGGTCCCTTCAACTCGGGATGGTGGGTGAAGGAGATGCCGCCCACGTCGTTACGGTCGCACAGGGCGAACAACGGCAGCAGCGCGAGGGAAGCGTGCTCGGTGGCGTGCAGCGAACCCATGACATGCCGCTTGTCCATCGCCAGCCCGGCGGTGACCAGTGAAGCCGGTTCGATCCAGAGCCCGACGGTTTCATAGGTCACCGGCGGCAGGTCCAGCGGCTTGTCGTCCACCTTGTCCCGGCCCTGGGTGTTACGGATCTCGTACCCGACCACCTGTTCCGTGACTTTCACCGTCCCCAGCGAGACCCGGTAGCGCAGGGGTTTCTCGTCACCTTCTTCTTCCACCCCTTCGCCATCCGCCCAGACATCCCGGCTCTCGAACACTGAAATGATCTCGGTCTCTTTTTCCGTTTTGGCGAGCGTGTAAAAGTCAACTCGCTTTTTCGAGGCCCAGACCTCTTCCTTATTCATGTCCAGCTTGCTGATGAGGTAGCTGAGACCGTGGTGCAGGTACACCGCGCCGGGATGGCATTCGGTCATGGCTTGCAGGCCGCTGACCTTGCCGATGGCTTTGCGGGTCCGGCTGTCAAAGATGGTGAAGGTCGGCCCCGCGCCCCGGATGTCGATCTCCCGGTGCGGGCGTTTGCGTGACGCGAACCAGGCCGCGCCTCGTGCGGCTTCCAGCAGGACACCGCCGGCAACCAGCTCGTCGATCACCGGCTTGAGCTTGTCGGAGTGGTAAATGGTATCGTCCTTACGCAGCGGCATTTCCATAGCCGCACAGGCGAGGTGGGATTTGAGCAGGTAGGGATTGGCGGCGTCCACCACCGCGGCCTCGGCGCTACGGCCGAAGAAGTCCGACGGGTGGTGCATGAAATACTGATCCAGCGCGTCCTGCTGGGCGAGGAGGAACACGATGGACTCGTTGGTCCCGCGTCCCACACGTCCGGCGCGCTGCCAGGTATTGGTGATCGTGCCCGGATATCCGACCAGGATGCAGACATCCAGCCCGCCGATGTCGATGCCCATCTCCAGCGCGCTGGTGGCGATCACGCCCTTCAGGTCGCCGCTACGCAGGCCCAGTTCGATCTCACGCCGCTCGTTCGCCAGGTAGCCCGCACGGTAGGCGCTGATCTTCGTCGCCAGGTCCGGCGACGACTGCGCCACCCACTGGTGAATCAGCTCGGTCATCTTCCGGCTCTTGGTGAAGACGATGGTCTTCAGGCCGGACTCGACCGCTTCCACGAACAGCCGCACCGCCGAGGTGTAGATGTTGCCCACGGGGTTGACAAAGACCATGTGGCGACGAGACGCCGGGGCGCCGTTCTCCTCCACCAGCTCGAAGGGCGTTCCGGTCAACTCTTCCGCCAGCTCCGCCGGGTTGGCGATGGTGGCCGAGGTGGCCAGAAAGACCGGCCTGGTGCGGTAGAACTCGGTAATGCGTCGCAGCCGGCGCAGGATCTGCAAGACATGGCTGCCGAACACACCGCGGTAGGTGTGCAGTTCATCGACGACCACGTATTTCAGGCTGCGGAAGAAACGCTCCCATTGAGCGTGAAAGGCGAGGAACCCGTAATGCAGCATGTCCGGATTGGTCAGCAGGATGCGCGCCGGGTTGGCTTTCAGCTTTTCGCGCATGGCTTGCGGCGTGTCGCCGTCGTAGATCGCCGCCAACGCGGGCTCGTTGCCGGTGGAGCGGTCAAAGGCCTGCAACCGCTTGAGCTGGTCCTGGGCCAGGGCCTTCAGCGGAAACAGCATCAGGGCGTGGGCCTCGGGATCCTTCTCCAGCGCTTCCAGGATGGGCAAGGTGTAGACCAGGGTCTTGCCGGAAGCGGTAGGCGTGACCGTAACGACGTTCTTCCCCTCCCTCGCCAGCCTCAGCGCCTCCCACTGGTGGCTGTAGAGGCGACGGACGCCTTCCTGCCGCAGGCGCTCCTCGATCCAGGCGGGCAATGGCGGCTGGATATCGCCGAACCGTGCGCTGCGTGGAGGCAGGGTTTCGGTATGGGCGATGTCCCTGCTGAAGCGTTCGTCGTCCATCAGCCGTTGCAGAAAACCGGCGGCGGACACGCTTGCCTGTTGACGGGGCGTATGCTGCTTCTTCGTGGCTCGTGGCATGTCTGAAAGTAGGACGCTTCTTCGCAGGGGTCAAGTTGGGGTGTTTCCATCGGTGCGGGATCAGGACAGGAGATTTTCCCGGGTGCAGAAAACGTTGAACGTGCAACGCCCCCTTGTTTTTCCCGTCGCCACTACGCATATTTGCGCATGCATCGAGCCAACCTGGGAGAGGATCATGGATGTTGACGAGCTGCTGCTTGAGACGGAAGAGCGGATGGACAAGTCGGTACAGTACCTGATGGAGAGTTATTCCAAGGTACGCACTGGGAAAGCCAGCACGGCGATGTTCGAGGGGTTGACGATCACGCTGTACGGGACCGAGATGGCGTTGCAGCAATGCGCCAACATTCTGACGCCGGAAGCCCGCCTGGTGGTGATCCAGCCCTACGACAAGAACGCCATCCCCAATATCGAAAAAGCCATTCTCTCGTCGGATCTGGGCCTGAATCCGATCAACGACGGTACGGTGGTGCGGATCAACATCCCGCAGTTGACCGAGGAGCGGCGCAAGGAGATGAGCCGCATGGTGAACAAGATGGCCGAGGAGGCGCGCCAGGCGGTGCGTTCAATTCGTCGCGACGCCAACGACCAGATCAGGAAAGCTCAGAAGGACGGCGATGTGTCGGAAGACTCCATGTACGGCACCCTGGACGAAATCCAGAGGCTGACCGATGAGCATGTCGAGAAGATCGACAAACGTTATGAAGACAAGGTGGAAGAGATCATGGCGGTCTGAAGCGCAGGATTCTCAAATCCCGGACCGGGGGCGGCCCGGGCTACTTGGTACTCATCAGGCCGGGGTCAAGCGAATCCGGTCTTTGTGGTTCGGACAAATGCTGAAAACCTTTTGAAAACATAGGCTGCATTAACTCTGTTCAGGGCCGGCAGGGCGGTTGAGCCGATCCCCGCGTCATTGGTAAACCTGCTTGATAACCTGTTTGTAACCTCTGAAATAGTCCTGTTTGGTTTAGCAGGAAACCGGGAGCCGCCCCATGGACTCACTCGATGAAAATCATTGCGCCCCGTCTGAAAGCCTTGACATTGCACGTATTGTGCGCGAAATTGATAGTACTGATGAAACCCGGTCCGTGGGTGCGGGTATTGATCCCGGCGGACGACCGTGGTTTCTCATGTGTGCTGATCTTGATGGCAAGCGAGTCTCCCGTTGCAGGGGAGACCTTTGGAAGGGATTGTAGGAGCAGAAAAGCTAAACTAACTGAGGGGTTAACCCGGGAGGTACCTGGCCAAACCTAACCACTTTCACTGTACAGTTTTGCTTCGGACGACAGCACGAGACCCTGCCACTTCTCGCCTTGCATTGCTTTCCCGAGTTCTTCAGATCGTCCTCCAAGAGTTTTTTCCTGTGAACAAGTTTAAAGGAGTAACCACATGAAGAAAGTGTCATGGGTGTTAACCCTGTCTCTTCTTCTCATCCTGAGTGGTAGCGTATGGGCGAATCCGATGGAGCAGTTCGGCTCGAAAGAGCAGATGTATGCCCAGGCGGAGGAGCTGTTTCAGCGTTACCAGTCGGGAGAAGAGCTGCAGCCGCATGAGATGGATCTGATTCATGCGACTGGTTTTATCCCAGGCATAACCGAGGACGATTTGGATGAGATGGTGGGTCCAGACGACTTCGGTTACATGGCCTACAACCACGACGAGGATGAAGGCTGGACCTTCGACTGGATCGATCTGGAGGACAACGGCGGTACTGAGATCACCGGCTGGACCAGTCTGGACGACGGGTATGCCGGGCCGTTTACCTTCCCCGATGGCTTCAGTTTCTCCTTTTACGGAGAGACCAAAACCCAGTTCTGGATCGGCTCCAACGGGTCCGTCTTCTTCGGCGGCGGGAGCGGTTCTCTCGGTCACACCTACATCCCCAATACGAGCACCCCCAACGATTATATCCCCTTCTGGCAACGGGATATGCACATGGGGTACACCGGGGGCACCCGCACCAGTGACGCGTACTACGACGTCGTAACGGTTGACGGTGAAGACGCCATGGTCATCGAGGTGCTGCACATCTCGGAATACGGATCTAATGGTGCGGACAACCGCAGTGTCGACGCCCAGATGATTTTCTTCTCCGACGGCACTATCGTACTCCAGTACCAGAACGTCGGCTCGTCGATGAACGCCTATGTGACCATCGGGATCGAGAATTCCGACGGGACCATGGGGACGCAATGGTACTACGACAACACGGGTGATTTGCCCCAGTCCGGCGATGAATACACCATTTTGTTCGCCCCGCCGGTGGCCGATGCGAGTATTGACGGGTACGTGACCGATGCCGTTTCCGGTGACGGCATCGAAGGAGCCACGGTGGCGTTTGGTGGGTCTTCAACCACTACCGACGCCACGGGTTACTACGAATTCGAAGAAACCTATTCCGGGGAATATGTCGCCTCGGTTACTGCGAGCGGGTACTTCTCCTATTCTTCGGGCGACCCTGTTGAAATCAACACCGGGGACAACACCTTCGACTTCGAGTTGAACCCCTTCCCGGAAGAGACCGCGTTTTACGACTTTGAGGACGGCCCGGGTGATTGGGGCCTCGATCCCAGCAGCACCACCTTTGACTGGGAATGGGGTACGCCCAATACCTACCTGTTCTCCGGGGAGCCTTACAGCGGCGACAACGTTTGGGCCACCAACCTGGATGGCGGGTTCAGCTATGGGTACGATTCGTTCACCATGCTGTCCACCTCCGCAGAGTTTGAGGTCCACGAGAGCGGCGGCTTGATGACGTTCTGGGCGTTTGACGATCACTACTACTACAGCTACTATGATCGTTACTACGGCGGTTTCAATGTCCAGGTGTCCAACGACAACGGCGCCAGCTGGACCACGGTAGATATCGATCCGGCGTACTTTAACAACAGCAACTACACCAACTACGAAGACACGTGGGCAAGCCAGGACGGTCCCTGGACCCAGTTCCTCGTCGACCTGAGTGACTATGCCGGCGAATCGGTCAAGATCCGGATCCGCCACATCTACGACTACTACTACTCTTACTACGCGACGAGCTGGTTCGGTACGGCGATTGACGACATCACGATGTACGGTCTGGATCCGCCTCCCCCGGCGAGCGTTTACGGGTACGTGTTGGAGGCTGAGAGTGGCGATCCCGTGGAAGGCGCAACCGTCAACATCGGGGCGTTCTCGGACGTGACCGACGACAACGGTACCTTCTCGATCCTGAATATCAGCTCCGGGACATACGACGTCTCGGCTGAGTCGGAAACCCACTTCCCGTTCTTTGCGGAGGGTGTCGAGTTTGAACCGGGCGCCAACACCTACCTCATTGAGGTGGATGCCTACCCGCCGCTGGGCTACGAAGAGGACTTTGAGTCCGGTCCCGGCGACTGGAGCCTTGATCCCAACAGCACCACATTTGACTGGGAACACGGTACTCCCTCGACGTACATGTTCACCTCCACCCCCCATAGTGGCGAGAACGTCTGGGCGACAGGGCTGACCGGCGGCTTCAGCTACCAGTACGACGCGTTCACCATGCTGACCAGCGACCGGGCGTTTTACATCGATGATGAAAACGCTTTCCTGAGCTTCTGGGCGTGGGATGACCATTACATTTCCGGCACCACCGCCTACGGTGGGTTTAATGTCCGGGTGTCCACCGACGGCGTGAACTGGACGCAGGTTGACACAGATCCAGCCTATTCCTACTATTCCTGGGTCACCAACTACGAATATGTCCACGCCACGGACGACGGTCCCTGGACCCGGTACCTCGCTGACCTGAGTGATTACTACGAGCAAGAGGTCTACATCCAGTTCCGCCACATCTACGACTACTCGTACTACTACTACGCCTCGAGCTGGTTCGGCACGGCCATCGACGACATCAGCATCTACGGTACGCCTCCTCCGGGGGCCATCGAGGGTGTTGTGACAGGCGGTGAAGAAGGAACCGACCTGCTGGCGGGCTGCGAAGTCAACGTGTACGCGGCCGACGGCGTGGATGTACTGGCCACAACCTATACCGATGACGAAGGCTACTACCTCATCACTCCGCTGAACCCGGGCGAGTATGATCTCGAGTTCCTGGCGGAATTCGGTCATGACGACGGGTTGCTTGAAGATGTGGAAGTCATCGCCGGTGAAACCGCAACAGCCGACATTACCCTCGACCTGATCAACATCTGGGGCGCGGTGACCGGTACGGTTACCAACTCGGACGGCGACGGGCTGGAGGGGCTGACTGTTACGGAATTGCTGACCGGCATGACGGCGGTCACGGATGAAGATGGAGACTTCTTCTTCGGTGAAGACGCCGATGACGATGATTTCCGCATCGGTCCGTACCAGTTCCATGTGGAAGGCGTCTTTGAAGGGGATATCTTCTACCACGACGACACGTTCCCGGAAGATGTCGCGGAAGGCGACAACGCCTTTGAGTGGGAACTGGCGGATATCATGGCGCCGGAAAACCTGATGGCGGAATGGAGCACCGATTCGCCGGCGATCACCCTGTATTGGGATGATCCCGCCAACAATATCGGTGAGGAGATGCTGTCGGCGCTGCGTAATGATGTCGAGGGACGTCGGACAACCCTCGAGGAATTGCGTCTGTCCAACGAGCCCGGCGTTCAGGCCAAGCTGCCTCAACTCGAAGAGGAACTTGCTCTCGCCGAGCAGACCCTCGCCCGGTTGGAGCGTGCGCTGGAAACGGGTGACGAGCTGGATGCGCTGAGCGACTTCCAGGGTACCCGCATCATGGTGGATGATCTGATGCTGGATGTGCTGGTCCCCGCCGGCATGAACATGTACACGTACGAAGGTCTGGCCTTTGGGCAGGAAGCTACCTTCCAGGTTGCGGCCGATTACGGGTATGATACGTATGTCTGGTCGGAAGGTGTGACCGAACGTCCGCTGCCGCCGACAGAAGCCGGCTACGTGATCGAAGAAACCGACTATACCTGGATCGAGATCTGTCCGGATGACGGTGGTGACGGTACCGCTACAGGCACCTTCGGCGATGACACCAACTCCGGTTTCATCACCCTGGACAACCTGGATTACGACCTGTACGGTGAAACGTACACCCAGTTCAACGTGAACTCGAACGGCTGGCTCAGTCCTGTTACAGACAATACGAGCGGTTACTACGGGTCTCTTGGAAGCCCGTCAGCCCCGAACGCCACGATCGCATTGTTCTGGGACGACCTCCACACAGGCGGCGATGGTGAAGGCACCTGGTATCGCATCGATGACGAAGATGAACAGTTCATCGTTGAATACAAGGCGCATGTGCTCAGCAACAGCTCCTACATCTACACCATGCAGGTGATTGTTGACTGCGAAAACAACGAGTTCCTGTTCTCCTACAACAACTCCACGTTCGACTGGACAACCTACTCTTACAACGACATCGGCCTTGAAGACGCGGATGGCGTTGAGTTTATTGACTATCCGCAGCAGAACATTTCGGATGGTGTGACACTGCGTCTCTACCAGCAGGCTCCCATCGGTGAATGGCGTGCTCTTACGGGTACTCTTACCGATATGGTGACCGGCGACCCGGTGGTTGGAGCTGTCGTTACGGCGACCAACCAGGAAATCGATGATACGTTCATGGGCGCCACGGACGAAAACGGGTCCTACCTTGTTCTGGTGGACTACGACCTGGGCGCGTACGATCTGATGTTCGACGCGGCAGGCTACATTTCCGCCAGCGCCGACAGTGTGGTCTGGGAAGGTGAGGAGTTTGAAGCCGTTACGGATGCCGAACTCGAACCTCACGGCACCATGATGGGTCAGGTGACCAACATGGAAACCGGTGATCCGCTTGCCGGCGCGATGATCATGGTCAGCAACGACGACCTGGACGACACCTGGGAAACCTGGACCGACGAAGACGGGATGTACTACTTCGATCGGATGTTTGACCGCAACGCCGGTCCCTACTCCATGATGGTGGAGATGGACGGTTACGTGACGGCGTACGACTTCAACATGAACTACGGGGACGAGCAGTTTGTCATGGAGCATGACATGGCGCTCGAGCCTTACGGTTCCATGTGGGGTCTGGTCTCCTCCGGTCCCGGCCAGTTTGTGGAAGGCGCCGGTGTCCAGATTCATGATGTGGACAGCGACGAGTGGTACACCGCCACGACGAACGAGGTCGGTTTCTACGAATTCGTGACCATGTTCGATCGTGATCACACGTTCGATATGCTGGTGACCAAGTCGGGCTACGAACCTTATATGGAAGAAGGTTTGGCATTCGACGAGGGCGTGTACAGCATGCAGGCTGACGCGATGCTGAGCATGGTGGACGAAACCACCCCGCCGAACGTGGCCGAACTCAACAGCAACTTCGACAACGGTTTCAACGCGACCACGCTGCCTCCGGGCGTCTATCCGGGCGACCTGGCCGGCATGGGCGACTACTGGCAGTACGACGACGGCGAAAACATGGGGTCGATCACGTGGCTGAACGGCACGGCTGGTCCGGATCTCATGTTCGCGGTCCCGTTCTATCCGGAAGAACCCGGCTTCCTGCTGCAGGCCGACATCCGCAACAATGCGGAAGGCGACTGGGCATGGGGCTATCCGGGCTATCCGAACCTGGTGGCGGAATACTGGAGCATCGTGATTCGCGTCTACGCGGATGAAGATGGTGTTCCGGGCGAGCTGCTGTTCGAGTCGCAGCCGACCATGAATTCGATGGAAGATCCCTGGAACCACGCCAATCCGTTTGTGGAAACACCGGAGGACGGTTTCTGGATCGCGTACTACACGGCAAACAACGATCTGCATGAACCGTTGTATGTCGACGGTGTCAACGATTACTCCGTGTTGGCGTACACCATTGACGGCGGCGACACCTGGGACGAATCCACTTCCGGCGACCCGCTGATCCGTGCGTTGCTGATGACGGAAAGTGGCAACGAGATGGTGATGAGCCCGGGAGGTGTACAAACCGCCGTTGAAGAACCCACACGCGAACGCGCGTCCATGGTCTCCACGGTGCGCGCGCCGCGCATGTTCGGCCAGGTCCTTGACGGCCGCTACGTGCAGCCCGGTCTGACCTCGAACGTGGGCGACTTCCTGGCGGATGAACTCGACGAGTTCTACGGCTTTAACCTTTACTATTCGACCGACGGCGACACCTTCATGTCGGCCTTTGAAGATCCGGTCACCGGTTGGAACAACTTCGTGGAGGTCGGCAGCGATTACGAAGGCATGGACGTTGAGTTCTACGCCACGGCGGTGAACGACGAAATGTTCGAGTCCGACCCGACCGAAACCTACACGATCGAGTTCAACATGGCTCCGGGTCCGGTGGACACGCTCTACGGTTCCGTGGACGGCGCCACAGTCACGCTGAACTGGACGGCTCCGCTTGCGAACGCGGACGGCAGCGCGCTGGTCGACCTGTCCGGCTACAACGTGTACCGTAACGGCGAGCTGCTGGAAGAAGTCGGCGCTGACGTCGAAACGTACGAGGACGAAATCGGCGACGATGTTTCAGGTGTTGTCATTTACTGGGTCACCGCGGTTGATGAAGTTCCCAACGAATCTGGTGTGATGGAATACTTCGACGCTGGTCTGATGGGAACTCCGGCCTTTGCCAGTGGCTTCGAAGCTGAGGATAATCCGATCTTCGGTATGCCTGCTTTCCAAGATTCCACGATCTGGGAAATGGGTGCTCCGACTGCGGGTCCGGGTGAAGCCTACGAAGGTGAAAATGTCTGGGCGACCTTCCTCGATACGGAAGATTACCTCTACACAGATTATTTCGACTTCCTGGTCTCTGGCCCGATCGCCATTACCAGCTCCGGCGCAGCCTTTACCTACTACCATTGGTTTGACTACGAACCCGACTGGGATGGCTACCGTGTGATCGCCAGTGTCGACGGTTGGGAAACCTACGATGTTCTCGAACCTATGGACGGTTACAACTCCGCAGCGGTGTATGCGTTTGAGGATACGCCCGGCTTCAGTGGTGCGACCGAAGGTTGGGAAGAGGTCACCTTCATTCTGTCGGATTACTACAACGAAGATGAAACCGTGATGCTTGAAATCGGCTTCATCCACGGTAGCGATCCGTACGTCACCACTTACTTCGGTGTTGCGGTTGACGATTTCAACTTCTACGGCGTCATGCCTCCGGCGGCCGGCGACATCAGCGGTACGGTGACCAACGCCGACGATCAGGCCTTGGAAGGTGTCTTCGTTTACTTCCAGGACAATCCGGACTGGTTCACCTACACCGACAACTTCGGGTTCTACGAGTTCGAAGATGTGAACGCGAACTTTGCCTACGACTTGGGCTTCGAGCACGCGGACTACTGGCCGCACGTGGAAGAAGGCGTACAGCCGGAAGCCGACGACGTCGTTACGGTGGATGTCACCCTGACCCAGCCGGCAGGCGAAGTCAGCGACACCGACCTGGAGATGGAAGTCGACGTGGCTTTCGAGTTTGAAGGTTCGGTGGACTTCACCCTGGAAAGCACCGGCAGCGGTATGCTCGAGTGGCACACCTACGTGATAGAAGGGGAAGAAGGCGACATGCTGAGTGGCGGTCGTGACTTCAACTTCGGTGAACGTAGTGTGATGGCGGGTCCGCAGACCCACAACAACGGCCGTATGATGCGGAAGGCCACCGGCGGCTTCGCCGACCAGATCGTCAATCCGAATCCAGCGCGTGGTCCGATTGCGGGCAACGGCGAGCTGGATGAGATGTGGGATCTGGAAGCGACTTACGCGGCGACCGACATCACGGGCAACCACGGTGTGGCTTCGGCGGTGTTCTACGAAGACATGCTGGTGGTCAACACGGTCTACATCAACCCGATCATGGGATCCAACATGCTGTACTGGATCGACATGGACGGCAACCTGGTGGATGCTTACGAGTATCCGGAAGCGATGGTCGGCAGTGACGGCCGCGGTGTGCTCGACATCACGCATGATCCCGCCAGCGGCGCGCTGATCGGCGCCAATGTCGATGGTGATGTGTTCACCTTCGCCCCCGACTTCAGCGAGTACGAACTCGTGGGTAACATCGGCTTCGGCCCGAGCGCCATCGCGTACGATTACAACGCCAACAACATCTTCTTCCGTGCCTGGGACGCCATGTTCGTCATGGTCGACCTGGATACCGACTCCCTGTACGATCTGACCACAGACAGCTTGTGGCAGACCGGCTCGGCCACCGGTATGGCATACATGCCCATGGACGAGGAAGGCTACACGATCTGGACCCTGTCGCAGAACGAAGAGGGGCTGGGCGGCTTCCTGTATCGCTTCAACCCGGAAACCTTCGAATTCGACATGGACTTCGTGACCGTGTACGAAGCGGAAGAAGGCCGCGCGGGCGGCATGACGATCACCAACGGCTACGACCCGGCGTTCCTCAACATCAACACCGTACTGCAGAATGCGGATGGTGACGAGGTTCATGTCTGGGAAGGCTACGAGTTGCCCAACCCGTGGCTGACGCTGGACGAGACGGAAGGCATGCTGGAACCGGAAGAAGAACAGACCCTCACGGCGACGTTCGCAATTCCGGAAGACGAGCAGGCCAACTACGGCGAAGATACCGATACTTCCATGGTTTACCAGGTGTACTTCAATGGTCCGTACTGGGTGGATCCGCCGGTCGTCAACGTCAACGTGGTCCTGACCAACAGCCTGGCGGAAGAGACTGAGCTTCCGATGGAATACGCGTTGCACCAGAACTACCCGAACCCGTTCAACCCGACGACGAACATCAAGTTCGCGTTGATCGAGGCTCAGGAAGTTCGTCTGTCGGTGTTCAACGTGTTGGGTCAGGAAGTCATGCGCCTGGTCGACAGTCGTGTGGAAGCGGGCTACCATGTGGTCAGCTTCGATGCGCGCAGCATGGCCAGCGGTATGTACTTCTACCGCATTGAAGCCGGTCCCTTCAGCGCCATGAAGAAGATGGTGCTGGTCAAGTAAGACCGGCCAAACCTGACGCATCCCCGGCGGGTGGTCGCGCAAGCGGCCACCCGCCTTTCTGTGGGAGTTTCAGACTATAGGGTCTGTTGCATGAACACAATATTGGGGGCATCTGCGAAGCCACCCTG
>CAZYOC010000016.1:0-1650 GCA_964648415.1 uncultured bacterium
GGCTGAAACCGCCATGGCCGCTCGCGAAGCTGCTGAGCAATTCGTTTCAATCCACAGCCGGTCCGAAGACCGGCTGAAACTTGGGCAACCCTGCACCAGACCAACCCTCTGATGTTTCAATCCACAGCCGGTCCGAAGACCGGCTGAAACTAACCTATCTAAGTTGCGTGGCTCGGGGGAGCAGTTGTTTCAATCCACAGCCGGTCCGAAGACCGGCTGAAACGGTAAGGAACGGCGGAGAAAGAATGCTGCCCTGTCGTTTCAATCCACAGCCGGTCCGAAGACCGGCTGAAACTTACGCTTGATCGTGTCCTGCGTTCTCCCCACCATGTTTCAATCCACAGCCGGTCCGAAGACCGGCTGAAACGCTACAACTGCAAGCACTTCAACCCGGAAGAGCGCGTTTCAATCCACAGCCGGTCCGAAGACCGGCTGAAACACGACTCGAACCGTGAAGAGAACATGCGAACAAACGTTTCAATCCACAGCCGGTCCGAAGACCGGCTGAAACGTGTTGTGATTCCTCACAAATGCACGGCCCAATATGTTTCAATCCACAGCCGGTCCGAAGACCGGCTGAAACGGCAAGGTCGGGCCTGAAGCCTCCAGAAATCGACGTTTCAATCCACAGCCGGTCCGAAGACCGGCTGAAACGCGCCGCCGCCCGGTTGTAGGTATACTTCGGGTCGTTTCAATCCACAGCCGGTCCGAAGACCGGCTGAAACCCAGATACCCCAAGCCAGAAAGCCAAGAATACCGTTTCAATCCACAGCCGGTCCGAAGACCGGCTGAAACCAAGGCGACAGGCGCGGCTCATGCGCGAGTATCCGGTTTCAATCCACAGCCGGTCCGAAGACCGGCTGAAACTCGGGGATCTTCCCGGTCGGGTCTTGGATATGCTGTTTCAATCCACAGCCGGTCCGAAGACCGGCTGAAACATTGGCGCATGTTGACACACCTCGCCCCGGCGCTAGTTTCAATCCACAGCCGGTCCGAAGACCGGCTGAAACTCACACAGGAATATACCCGCGATTTTCGCGGGTTTCAAGGGGGTAAAACGCGAACCTGCAATTTTCTACCCGGATGCTCGACTCAGAATCTCTCCAATCTCCGGCTAAGTCATTGGAAAAACCGGTAACGCGAAGCTCCCGGGGAGACAGCGGGTGCTTGAGGTTCGCGCTGGCGTGTGCGAACGTAGTGGTACAATCAGCTTGTCAAAGAGCAATGGATCACGCGCGGACTGCACGATGCCGACCTTTCCCGACTTGCTCGGAACCGGTATCAAGCGATGTTGTCTTTCCATTCATGGGAAGCTCGGGATAAGTGCTTCACCTGCTGATACCGGCAAATCGGGCCATGCCTTTTCTGATCACGCGCGGGACGCACGTGCTACGCTTTCCGCCGATCTCGTGTACTGCACATTTCCGAATTACTTCACTGCACGATGCCGACCTCTCCCGACTTGCTCGGAACCGGTATCAAGCGATGTTGTCTTTCCATTCATGGGAAGCTCGGGATAAGTGCTTCACCTGCTGATACCGGCAAATCGGGCCATGCCTTTTCTGATCACGCGCGGGACGCACGTGCTACGCTTTCCGCCGATCTCGTGTACTGCACATTTCCGAATTACTTCACTGCACGATGCCGACC
>CAZYOC010000016.1:1750-29763 GCA_964648415.1 uncultured bacterium
CCGCCGATCTCGTGTACTGCACATTTCCGAATTACTTCACTGCACGATGCCGACCCACTTCACTGCACGATGCCGACCTTTCCCGACTTGCTCGGAACCGGTATCAAGCGATGTTGTCTTTCCATTCATGGGAAGCTCGGGATAAGTGCTTCACCTGCTGATACCGGCAAATCGGGCCATGCCTTTTCTGATCACGCGCGGGACGCACGTGCTACGCTTGAACAGTCGGGCCAAGATGCACTGGTCTTCCCGGTCAGGCATGACCGGGCGACGTTACAGGATCATGGGTTCATCCAGATCGAGAATCATGGAGCGGCCGTAGTTTTCCTGGTATTTCCGGCGTGGTTCCATCAGCCGGTAGATTCTGAGGCTGTCTTGATCTTCCTCGATCAACTCGAGCAGGCGGTATACCAGGGCTTCGTGGAGCGCGGGGGTAACCCTGCACTCGAAGACGGATTTCTGGGCGCGTTGGCCGTAGTTCTGGCAGAGTTTCGCCACTCGCCTCAAGCGCCGACGTCCGGCCTTGGTTTCTGTATTGACATCGTAGCAGACAAGGATATCCATGGCAGTCTCCTTCAGCTTGTCATCAGGTGGGGCAGATAGCCGGGGCCTTCGCCGCGCAGGGTTCTCGCCAGCAGGCGCGCTTGCAGATGCGGCACGAGTCCCAGCGCCACTTTCCGGCCGGTGGCCTGGTGCGACACGGTTTGCCGTTTCGCTTCCTGGTACTCCGTGAGGATGGTTTTCCGGAGCTTGTCGCTCATCTGGACCGCTCCTCCGTGACGAGTGGTGAAGTCTTTGAGAGCGACCTGTTTCCGGTTGACGAGTTTCAGCACCAGGCGGTCGACCAATGCAGGCCGGAATTCTTCCATGAGATCGAGGGCCAGCGCAGGGCGTCCGGGTCGAAGAGCGTGGAGATAGCCTACCTGGGGATCGAGACCGACCCCCTCCAGGGCGGACCGGCAGTCATGGGTCAACATGGCATACAGGAATGAGAGGAGTGCGTTGACCGGATCTCGAGGCGGCCGGCGATTCCGTCCGGAAAACCCCCACTGTTCTCGTTCGCTACGGATCATGAACGGCAACGCGTGGAAACAGGCCGCCGCCGCCGTACCCTCGATGCCGCGCAACGTATCAAGTGCAGCCGCTTTCGCCGCCTGGTGTAGGGCAATTTCATGCTCTTTGGCGGCTTCCCGGATCACAGGTGCGCTTTCCTCATCGGCATCGCGGGCGTTTCGGAGGAGCAAAGTGCGGGCGTTTTGCAGCTTTCCCGCCACCATCGAGCGAGCCAGGTCAAGGGTTCGCTCCGGTTCGGACAGGGCGAGATGCTGGTCGCGGCGAAGCAACACGTTGCCGGACACTTCGCCCTCCACGCGCGCCAGGAAGCGGCCGTACGGGTTGAAGAAGGTGATAGTGCGTCCCTCCTTCGCGCACCGCGCCATGGCCTGCGGGCTGACCATGATGTTGCCGAAGATGAGTACGCTGCCGACATTGATGCGCGGCAATCGTCGAGGTGGCTGGTCGGGGAGCTCGACCTTGAACCCATCCAGCTCCACATGCAGGTACGCCCCTTCGGTCATGAGGAACAGGGCGTTGAGTAAGGATTCCATACAGATCTCCTTTGACAACTACTCTGACGTTCGTAGAAGCGGCCGGCGAGGGCGTCGATCCTGTATTCCGGCATTACTCATCCTGGACAGGCCTATCCGGGCTACCTCCGGCTTTCTCGGCATCAACCGGTACGAACAGCCGTTCTCGATACCGCGTCCATTTCTTCTCTCCATCCACGCCTGTCCATTCCGGACGGCAGGCTTCGAGCAGGCTGCACCGGGGACACCGGTTGTCATCCGGAGCGGGTGGAGGTTTGGGATGGTTCCGCGCCTGCCGAATCAGCCGGGCGGTTTCAAGAACCGCCGCCCGCAACTCGTCCGTGATCGCGATGGTGCTGCGCCTCCGGCTGCTGTGGTGAAACAGGCAAGCTTCCTCGATGGTCACGTTGAACATCTCTTCCAGGCAGAGTACCTGGCCAGTGAGTTGGAGCAATTCGCCGCGTCGTTTCCGGCCGCGAGTGGACAGTTTGTGTTCGACGGGCAGAATGCTGCGGCCGTCGGAGTGAAACTCGACCACATCGGCGATCCCCTGCAGGCCGTGTTCGTCGCACCAGATGGGCAAGGATCGCTCGTAGCTGACTCCGGCGCGACGTTCCGGTTCGGCGGAGTCCACCTTTTCGTGGGCGTGACGGCCGCGCTGGGTGAACAGGTTCTCGGCGTAGGCATCCTCCTGCTCCACCAGCGCCCAGGAACGAGGGCAGTAGGTGAAATGCCGCAGGGCCGAGAGGCGAATGGTTCGCCCCTCGGCCTGCGGTTCATCCGTGCGACACATGGTTATGAGAACGGCATGGAGCGAGGATCGACCTCCACGCCGAGTTCAGCGAGGCCGCTCTCGTCCAGGGTGACGGAATAGTCGGACGCTTTCCGCGCGGGTTTGGACGCGTCCACGCGGTCTCTCTTCACCCGTTCGAACAGCTTGTGCGCCGGAGCGCAGCCGAGCACTGCCTGGCGGGCGCGCTGCTCCGAATCGCCGTCCGTGCCCACATGCTTGAAGATGTAGAGCCCTCGGGCGCTCATCACACCCTTGCTGGCGCTGCGGTCATGCTCGTACATGTTCTTGAGGGCGTCGAACAGCAGCGTCAGATCCTCCTCGCAGAAGCCGGTCTGTTTGGCGAGGTGGGCGCTGATGAACCCCTTGGCGACGTAAAGACCGTAGGGGATCAGCTCCTTGCGGCCCATGGTGCGGAGTTTGTCCTCGCGGCGTTCGTTTTCGTCATCCAGGTATTTCTGGTACGTGCCACCCTTGATCTCTTCGGCGATGGCCATCCGTGTGATGGCGACTTCCATGGGGATGACCGGCTCGACAGAACGTGCGAAGGCGACCTGCACCGGGCCGCGCACCTGACCGGCGTTGGGTCCGGTACTCATGACCGCGCCGAAGGTCCGGACATCGTAGAAGTTTTCGCACATCCATGCGCGCGCCTTGTTTACTTCTTTCTTGTTTGCGCCTTTCTTGCTGTCCGGGAGGCCGCCATTGGCTTTCTCATGGGCGAGGGTGATGCGGGTATTCAGGTTGGTGGCCTGCTGCACGAAGATGGCGTTGGGCATCTGCTGGTTGTGCATGGCTTCGACATAGTTCCGGATGCGACGCTTCAGCGCCACATCACTGACCAGGCCGTGACGGTCTTCCGGATCGATCCGGGGCGCGTTACCCATGTCCGGGTCGCCGTTGGGGTTGCCATTCTCACAATCGAACAGGTACAGGAACTCGTAACGGTTGGCGATGGGGCTACTCATGATCGGTCTCCTCCTCGTGGGTAGTGTCGGGAACATCGTGATTGGCGTCATCTTTCTTGCCGTGAAGCTTACGTTACCGGTTGTTTTCCGCGAGTTGATGGTAGTAGCCGAGTTGGAAGTAGACTTCCTTCTCTGCTCCGAATTTCTCCGGGATGTCGGGGATCTCGTCCCAGATCTTCGCCAGGCGCTCTTCGAGTGCATGGGCGGCCCCGGGTTTGTCCCGGCGCAGTTTGTTCAGGTGGTGCTGGGCGAGGCGGTCGACCTTGGTGAGCGTGTCGCGCGGGGCTGTGGCCGAGGACGTGAAGAACCGGTTGATGACGCCGGCCTTGACTTTACGCATGTCCTCGCCGTGTTCTGAACTTTCCGAGTCACCGGCACGGCCCGGCCCGGCGGCGGTGTCCTGTACACTGGCGTAGACCGCCATCAGACGTCCGCAGTGGTAGGCCGGTTCCGGATGCTGCGGTTTGAGACTGTGACCCATTGTGTATTCCTCCCTGTTGGTTTTCAACGTGTTTTGACGCAGCCCTCGATTCAGGTAGGCTTTCAGAAGCGCCATTCTTCGATGGAGCAGCGCAATGGTGCGCCCCTGCCGGCCAGTGCGTTCCGCTTCTGCAAGTTCGCCTGTCTGGATGAAGGTTCGGTTCTGGAGTAGAATGCGTTGGATGGCGGTGGCGGGAAACGGTTCTCCATGCACGGCTGCACGCCAGAGCGCGGTTCGCTCCGCCCCGACCGAAGCCAGCCATTTCCCACGATCCTGCCCTTGCCGCAGGGGCGGCAGAATCGCTTCAACGTAGCGCCTGAGGGGATGCAATTTGGCCACTCCCACGCCGCCATGCGAAATGATGGTCAGGTTGTCCGCCCACGTCGAGAGGTTGTCCACCAGTTGTTCGAACGTCCCCTGCAACCAGTCGCGGATCACAACCCGGCCGCTGTTGGCGGAGAGGGTCAGCGCATAGTACTCGTTGTCAAGAACCGCGTTGTCCTCACCGTCCACTCGGCTTCCTTTCCGTGCGGCAGCGAGCAGCTCCCGCGCCTTTTTCAACGCCTCTAGCCGAACCTGGTCATCGCCCGAAATGAACGCTTGAAAGGGGTCGTCTTCAGGTTCGATTGGTCGTTTGAACCAATAGGCGATTTTCGCGCCCGCCAGCTCTTCGGCGTTTTCCAGCAGGTTGTTCAACCCTTCTGTGTACGCGATCATGGCCTGTTCGGATACAGCGCTGTTCTCCGACTGAGCTAAACCGTAGGACCGGAACGAATCCATCTTGAAGCTGACCAGTGAGTCGCCCATGGCGAGTCCGCCCACATTGGCCAGGTGACGGATCTTGTTGTGTGTCAATGCCGGAGTGTCTGGTTGGCCCGTGGCAAGGCAAACCATCGAAGAAGAGGATTCCTTCTTCGGGATCTCGTCTGAACTGTAGAAACTTCGCCACCAGTCATGCCACACATCGGAATTGATGATATACGGATCCTGTCCGATCCCATCAACGATGAACGTTACCTTGTCGGTTGGTTTGGCTTTCTGGTCGAGAAGATCTTGCAGGATGCGATTGCGGGTCTCCTCATCGTTCAGCGCATCGGCGACGGGTCGTAGAGCAGGCACTTCCTCTGCGGCGCGAGTATGCAGATCGAGGAAATAGGCATGACGTCTGCCAATGGTCTCGATGTTTTTCGCGCTGGCATTTTCAGGTACCAGATTGAACACCATCTGCACCGAATCGATGAGAAAGTGACTGCGCCCGCCGCCACCGGCTGTCAATTCGGCCTGTGTCAGGCTTGGCGCGTTGGCAAAGGCCCTGGGGCGTTTGGACTTCCCTTCCGGATCCTTGTGAAGCGGCAGTACTCCCAGGTAACGGCCATCCCCAGCGAACCGAATCGCCCAGTGTGCTTCCCGTGCGGAGAACCCCGGTTCAGTGGGCAGACCGGCTTGCCGGGCGTGTTCAATGATCTGTTGCAACATCAGGCGTCCCTCCTTTCCGCCCGGATCACCTGGTCGCTTTCAGGCGGCGGGACACGCAAGACTCCGCCCTTGACGTGGGCATCGAACACGCTGATGGCGGGCGAGTCATGCTTGCCGCCCGGCGTTCGCGTGTCGAAGACGTCATAGAGCATCCAGCCGATGGGGATGTCCAAGTCGTCCGGCGGCTGCTCCATGTCGTCTGGAGCCGGTTCGAAGTCGGCCGGGAACTCGCGACAGCCCAGATAAGGCTGTGCGACACACTGTCCTCGTGAGGCTCGGCGCTGAAACATGGCCGCCATCTTGGGAAGAGCGGTCTCTTGCCCCGGATAGGGAACCATCCGCGCGTGCAGACGATACTTCACGTTCTTCAACGCGATGGTCTGCCGTTGGGTGTGATCCTCCTCGGCGATGATGGGTTGCGGTTCTGTTTTCCCCAGCATCCAGCTCTTGATGGTGCGTTCGGCTGGTGAGACAGACTTCAGCTCGTTGCGCCTCAATGCGAGATACCGGGGCGGTTGGTACACATCGACTTGCGTCACTTCCCACCGGAAAACCGGCTGCTTGTCATCGTCGCGTTTCCAGAGAATAGCCTCGAAGATGGCCCGCGACGCCGATGGGGTGATGCAAGGGTAGGTGAACCGTTCGACTTTTCCGCCCGCGGGGTTGGTGAAACAAGCGAGCGGCCCCTGCACGAGCAGGGAAAAGGTGGTTGGATCAGACATAGGCGCCTCCTTGTAGATTAACAGAAATATGGGGGTTCAACGACTTTGCTTCTTATCAATTCTGACCGAACAGTGAGTATTGAATCTTCAACTCCGGTTCAGTCTTGTCGGCTCGTTTGCGGTGCTGATTTCGTTCCATATAGTACACCATGTGAAGTTGCATAATTGCTCGTTGGTTTCTTTTACCAGGCGGCGAACCTTCGCCAGTGTCCAGCCAGCGCAACCATCGGCTCAGTGTGCCAGGGGCGACATCCAGCTTTTCGGCTAAGCTCCGCTTGTAAGGGAAAGGGCTGCTCGGACCTGTCAAGGCGAGCAGTTGATTAAGAGCTTCAGCGTAGTGCATGCAATCCTCCACGCAAAATTGTTCTGTTGAGACAATATAGCTAATCCTTACTAGAGTAACAAACGACCAACTCCGAGAGAACCAATATTTTCTCTTATAGGACAGACCTGTAGCGTTCGAACGAGTAAACCCCAGATATTTCTGGGGTTAAGCGTAAATCCATACTAGTTTCAATCCACAGCCGCACAAAGAGGGGCTGGACAGTCAAGGTAGTGGATTGCGGCGTTCTTATCAACAGCAGCATAAGATCATCCTTTCTACATATAGCTGTCCTGCTGAACCCCAGGCACCCACCCGAGGTGCTCATCGTACTCGTCTTCATGTGCCGCAACGAACCAGTCATTTGCGAATTCTCGCCACTTCGTTTTCCGACTCGGATGCAGGGGGACGTGCAGCAGGTTGTCCCGCAGCTTGCCTTCCGCCTGGTGTAACAGGATCGATACCGCATGGGGCTGCGCTCGTTGTACCCAGTCACGAGTCAACCCATCTCGTCGCACCTCGTCACACAGCGACCTGTATTCGTCCGAACGCCAGGCAACCAGTACACGTGCTGTTGGCTCCGGGATGATCTTGTATGCGCCGGCGATGACTGGGAAATCCAGGCTCTGGTGTGCCTCGCTTATTTTCTTCGTAGGTTCGGCTTGGTTGGTAACGTCATAGAGAGCTTCAAAGTACTTCTTGTGTGTTGCTGGATCGTCCAAGTCAACATGACCATCGAGCTCTGTTACAAGATGGCCGGCGACTCCAGCAGCGTCTTTGTATACCCCTCCCGGATACTCTTCTTCTTGCGGGGTGAACACCACCACCCGGCCCTTGTCAGTCTCACCATGCCGGTTGCACCGTCCCGCCGCCTGGGCGATGGAGTCCAACGGACCGAAAGCGCGGTAGACAACAGGAAAACTTAAATCCACTCCCGCCTCCACGCACTGTGTTGAGACCAGGATGCAAGGCAAATCGTCAGCTAAACGGTCCCGTACTTTTTTCAGAACATCCTCGCGATGTCCGGCGCAGAGTGTGGTGGACAAGTGGAACAGTGCTTCACGTTGCACACGTTTCTCCAGCAGACCGAAGAGAGTATGAGTGTGCCGCCGCAGGTTTACAATAACAAGCGCCTGTTGTTCAGGGGATTCGACGATTCGATCTGCGGTTTCTTCCCACGTCCACTGGTCTTCTTTTCCAGGCCAAGTAACCTGCACTCGTTTCATCGCCTCAAAGAGACGGGCGGGTTCCGGGACAATTTCAGCAGGCCTCCATCTTGGTTCACTATACCTTTCCATCAGGTCACCCAAGTGCTCGAACGCCGGTTGCGTGGCCGTGGAAAAGAGGACTGTGCTGTTGCATTTCCGGGCCAGCGTATCCAGCGTTCCCAGGGTGGGCACACTCAGATGAGGAGGCAGGGTTTGCACTTCATCAAATAACAAGACAGCGTTCGCCATATTGTGCAGTTTTCGGCATGCGCCAGGCCGATTGGCGAACAACGATTCCAGGCACTGCACGCTTGTAGTAACGATGATGGGCGCGTCCCAGTTTTCCGTGAGCTCCTTGCGACGAGCTTCAAGACGGTCATCGGGATCCTGATTGGCCGGGGAAGCATCCGCGCCAGACGTAGACAGATTCACGGTTCCGCTGTGGTGCTCCAGTACATAATCCGTCCCGAAGACCGGTGTGAACAGGTCACGCAATTGCTGGGCGGTCTGATCAATGATGCTCAGGTAGGGCAGCACAAAGATGATGCGTTCGAGCCCGTGTTTTTCGGCGTGTCGGAGGGCGAAGGCCAGCATGGCGAGTGTTTTCCCGGAACCGGTAGGGGCGGTCAGGGTAAAGGTCCCTTTTGGCGATTCGGCTGCATCCAGGCAGGCTTGACGAAGCTCCTTGCGTACCGTATCGACCTGAGTAGATGCGGTTGATCCTGCCCTGAGATCTCGTATATGCCTGTCAAGCAGATCCAATGCCCTGCGCGATTGCAGGGATGCGCCGGATCGCCTGCCGCCATGGAAATGGGCCTCAGTGTCCAGATAGTCTGCATCGACGACGCACGAATAGATCATGCGCACCATCAACAGGGTTGATGCGCTGTATTTCTCCACCTCGGATCCCAATGACAGAGAAGTGACTAACTGCTCCGGCAACTGGATCCCCTCCGCCGAGGCGTACGCCTTCAATCTATCAAGATCGGTTTCAGACCAGATGACAGCCCCCTTGCGCCGAGGGCGTTTGACTTCGTTGGCCAGGTCCTCTCGACTCCTTAAACCGATGTGGTGGCCATGGGCGATCAATGCGGGTATGAACGAGTGATAGCCGTAAGTCTCAGCAAGCAACTTCGCGCCCGGACTGCCATGGTCCAGGGCGGCGACACCATCGGGCAATTGATGACGAAGCAGTCTGTTCTGGAACAGCACGGAGTATTTTCCCAGATCATGGGCGATACCGGCGCAGAAAGCTTCTTCTTGGGCGTCTGGTCCCAAGGGGGCTGCAAACTGACGCGCCAATGCGCCAACTTGCAACAGGTGCTCATGCAGGGGTTGTTTCAAGCCCTCATGCCCTTTACTGTGAGCATACCACTTGAGGTCTGGACGTGCTTCTTCCCTGGTGTTGGACGTTTGCGACAAGGGAGTAACAGGTTGGTTTGGCATGGTTCGCGCCCTCCTTCAATTAAGGGTTTGCGGCACACTTTTCCGACACATTTCAAAGATAAAGTGAATGGCGCCCTGAGCCCGCGACAGGTGGGCAGTCGACGTCGACATAGATGACGCCCAATTCCCTGTCTAGAGCATCATTTCAATCTTACAGGTGCGTTCTTCGGCGAGGTCGGCGATTTTCGGCTGAATCTCGTTGCCGAGAGGGTTGTGAGTCAGGATCACAACCGGTTTGTGCTGGTCGTCCGGGTTGGCCTTCAGGACAATTCCGCGAAAGCCAACATGTTTGTAAGACGAGTTGTTGTTGATCCGGATCGTTGAACCAACCGGGAAGCACTGCACCACACGCACCAACTCACGGACCACGTGTTCATTCCAGGCGCCGGTTTCACCGTTCACAATCCTGATGATGGCTTCTTCCGGCGAATAATACGTGCCGTCAAAACCGCCGGACGTCAGGTTGTCATAAACATTCGCCACAGCCAGGATCTCAGCATACCGGTGGATGTAGCGAGGGTCATGCTTCTGTCCGGCGCTTGGCGGTCTATTCTGACTTCGGAGGCGTTGCGGATAGCCTCTTCGATTGATCTGCTCGTGGTGCTGGAGCACGACTTCCTGCTCCACGAACGCTTCGGGATCGCTTCCCTCGATGATCAACTTGGAGTAGACCGGGTGTTCTCGCAGGATCATTTTCTCCTCCGCGGTTCGTTCCCAATCTTCCTTGGCGGCGATCTCGCTGAAGGGAAGCTTGCCGATATCATGAGTCAAGCATGCGGTGCCGAGTAGTTTCAACTCGCGCGTGTTAAAGTGAAATTGCTGCGCGATTAGAATGGCCAGGATGGTTGTGTCCAGCGCATGCTGATAGTCATGACCACTGTCTGACTTCATGGGAATGGCGGTCAGCATGGTTGCCTGGCTTTCCATAATTTCGTCAATAACCTGGAAGACCATGCGTCGCACCGCGGGCATGTCCAGAACATGCTTGTAGGTAGGATCTTCTTTCAACTGCCGCTTGATTTCTTCGGGAGCGAATTTTTCGAAGGCAAGGTTTTTCTTTGCGTTGCGAAAGACATTGGCCAGTTTTTGATTGACAATCGTGCGTACACTCTCCCCGATGACCTCTTCGGGTTCGAGATCCTTCGCAGCCGGATCCATGATCATCACATAGGGGAAACCATGACTCTTGATAGACTCAATGAGATCCGGTTTCAGCTCATAGCCTGCAGCCAGCAGCAATTCGGCCCGCTCGTTGAACAGAGATTTGCCAAGGATATCACCCGGCTGGATCTTATCGACAGAGGTTATACGCATCGTTGGTCCTCGAATCGTTAGTGGTTACAAGCGCACGTAAAACGGTTCATCCACACCAATGGTTTTTGAAAACGCGTGGAGGCGGTCAATCATCACCTGAGTGATCTCCTGGCCCTTGGTGGCCAGCAGCATCCCGTTGCTCTTGCCGTGGATGTGTTCTTCCAGCATCATACCGGCTTTCATTTCTTTCAAGTAGATGGACACAACCCGGTCGTGTTCTGATTCTGATTCGTAACTGGTCAGGATCTCCACCAGTTCCGGGTTTACCCCCATCGTTTCCTTGTGCAGCTCGGCCAGGGCCTGTTTCATGGTTTTCTTGTCCATCAGTTTACTGTCCAATTCAATGCAGACACGCAGGATTTGTGCGCCCAACTCAATGGCTTCCTCACCCGTAGGGTTCATGTTCATCCGTTTCCTGTGATCATAGATCTCGTTCTGGCCCGCAATCATACCCGCGATGACTTCCATCCGCGGAATTCTCTTGAGCAGCCGTGCGCCGACCTCCGGGTGCTTTTTGAACGCCATGTATTCTTTCTTTGTCAGTACTTCATTCTCGAACCGTTTTTCCAGGATATCCGGCGGGATTGTTACGCAGCCGATATGCGAGAGAAGCGCTGCGATCTGGTATTGCCAACGGTCCGGAAGCTCCAGCTCGTCAACGATATGCTTGACAAATTCCTGAATCCGTGTCGCCCGGCTGAAGGCCATGGGGTTGGTGAGGGAAAGAATCTCGGTCAACACCTTGATGCTGCCGCTGAAGGTTTTTTCCAGCAGTTCACGCTCCGCATGCACAAGACGGTACTGTTCCAGACCGGCGTCAATGGCTCCGGCCAGGGTTTCCTCGTGGCAGGGTTTGGTCAGGAAGCGGAACACATGGCCTTTGTTCACCGCCTCAATGGACGTTTCCACATCCGCATATCCTGTCAGCATCATGCGAATGGAATCTGGCGAACGTCGTTTCACTTCGGTAAGGAACTGGATACCGTGCATCTGAGGCATGCGGAAGTCGGACACGACCACGGCAAACGGTCCATTGGTGGCGATTTTCTGTAGCCCTTCACGGCCGCTTTCAGCGATTGAAATAGGGTATCGATCCCTCAAACTGCGCTGAATTCCCTTTAGTAACTTGGGTTCATCATCGACGAACAGGACTTTTTCCTTGATCATGCCGGACTCCTACAATGCAAGGTTCGCACACACTCGCGTCCACTCGGGTATGCGCTTCCATAACCCTTTGCTCTCATAGTGTTCTTTGGGAAGCCGATTGCAAACATCGTCCGGGTTTCCACCTTGCAGACAATGATCCAGTTGGTTCGCAACGCAGACAATGTCTGGAATGGAAATATCCGACAAGGGACACTTGTCCGGCGAATGATGATAGGCTACGCCTTCGATCACACGATCCGGCAACCCCCAGGTTCCGAGGAGATACCCGCCCAGCTCCGCGTGAGTCGCACCGAACGCCTGTTGTTCGGCGAACAGCGTATCGAGCTTATGCTGTTGACGGATTTTTCTCATCCTGGCGTATTCCTCCGCTACATTGCCGATTAACAGCAGGCGTCCAATATCATGCAGCATACCTGAAACATGACAGTCGTCCTGGACATACTTGGGCTGATCTTCAAAACGGGCTATTTTCGCTGCATATCTCGCTGTCTTCATGCTGTGATCGAAGATTCTCTCTATGGAAAAACCTTTCGTGTCCTTCTTGCTGAATGTGTCAAAAACCTGAATGGTCAGCACCAGTGAAATAATGGTGTTGTATCCCAGCAGGTTCACCGCAAGAACAGGATCCGATACTTTTTTCGACAGACCAAAAAACGCTGAATTGACCAATTGAAGGATCTTGGCGGTCATGCCTACATCTTTCATGATAATCGCCCCCACCTTCTTCATGGACACGGACTCCTGCTTTAGCTCGGCCACCAGCTCGCGGTACACGGACGGGATGACCGGCACATGATCCAGCTTGGCGATCAGGATTTTCAAGTCTCTGTTTTTCAGTAAGAGTCTGACTTGAGTCGCACGGCTGACGGCCTGGAACAGGTCTTCTTCGGTGCAGGGTTTGGCGATGAACTGATGCGCCGTGTTCACCGTCCGCAGGGTCGCTTCTTCAGAGGAATACCCCGACAGAATGATACGAATCATCGTGGGATAGTGCTCCTTGACATACTCCAGCAGCGCAACCCCGTCCATTTCCGGCATGCGCAAGTCGGACACGATGACGTGAAATGGTTCGTCCCGCAGCATCTGCACGGCTTCTTTGCCGGAGCTGGCGAACGACAGTTTCCAGTTGTCGCTCTGCCGAAACAGGTTGCGGCGCAAGCCTTTCAGGATGCGAACTTCATCGTCGACGAAGAGAACCTTGTTGGTAGATTCCACTAGACCTCCCGTGCTGTTCGAACTTGATTACGTCCATTTTCCTTTGCTCGATATAAAGCATCATCCGCCTGACGAATCAGCAGCATTGTGTTGGCGTCACAGTTGTTGGTCGCCGCGACGCCAAGACTGATCGAACAGCTCACAGCATGTGTGTCTGTTTCAATCGTCAGTTCCTCCACCCTCTGGCGAAGCTTTTCAGCCACTTTGGCTGCTTCCTCCAAGCCCGTATTGGGCAGCAGAATCATGAACTCCTCGCCGCCGAAACGACCAACCACTTCCGTTTTCCGGACTCCTTCACGCAGCACCCGGGCCACATGCTGCAACGCACTGTCGCCGACCTGGTGGCCAAAGGTGTCGTTCACCTGCTTGAAGTGGTCAATGTCCGCCATGATACAGCCGAGGGGTTGTTGCGTTCGCCTCGCCAGCTCAATCAAATTTTCCAGCTTGTTCTCGAGGTACCGCCGGTTGTACAGCTTGGTGAGCTGATCATGCGTCGCCATCTCCTCGAGCTGTCGGTTTTGCAAACGTATTCGTTCATATGCACACTCAAGCTCCTCCGCGCGTTCCCTCAAAGCATCCCGGTACTTCTTAAGTCTCAAGCTGTTCGCCAGGCGCGCCACCAGGTCTTCCTGCGACACGGGCTTGCTTAACAGGTCGCTCGCGCCCAGATCCAGCGCCTTCCGCTTCAACTGATCGTCACGCAATCCGGTCAGCATGATCACTTCAAAGTCCGGCCGGTGGTCCCGCGCATTCCAGGCATTCAATAAGCTGAATCCGTCGCCGCCCGGCATGTTGACATCGAGCACCACTACATCCACCGGCATCTGACGGATCAGGCTGTCGGCCTCTCTACTCGAGGTAGCAAACAGCAGATCCCAGTCATCCGCTTTGTTACGCAATAATCGGCGAATGGCGTTGAGCACACGCTTTTCGTCATCCACAAAAAGGATGCGATGCATGGTATCACTCATCGTCGTAGTCCACAGGAAGTGTGAGTGTAAACATGGTTCCTTCGCCTACTTCCGAATCCACCTCGATTGTGCCGCCATGTTTGTCCACGATGACATTATATGCGATAGCCAGCCCCTGTCCGGTGCCCTTGCCCACTTCTTTTGTGGTGAAGAAGGGATCGAAGACACGTTCACGAATCTCTTCTGGAATGCCGGCGCCTGTGTCACTGACCTTGACCACGCCCCAGTTCTTTTTCATAGCGGTAGACACTTTGATGGTCCCTTTCTCGCCCGAATCTTTGCCCTTTCTTTCGGTGATGGCGTGAGCAGCATTGATGATGAGGTTGAGGAAGACCTGGTTCAGATCTCCTTGCAGGCCGGGAACAAGAGGGAGATCCGGGTCGAAATCAGTCCTCATATCTGCCACGTATTTCCACTCATTCCGTGCGACTGTAATAGTGCTGCTGAGGGACTCGTTGAGATTGAACGGGGCTTTTTCTTCAGCGCCGGGATGAGAAAATTCTTTCATGGCGCGTACGATCTTAGCGACTCGATTCACGCCCTCCAGCGATTCCTTGATCGCGTCCGGCACATCCTCCAGCAGGAAGTCAAGCTGCGCCTTCTCAGCGGTTTTAAGGATCTCACGATGAAGCTCGGCAGAAAAACCCTCTTCTTCGGCAGCCTCTTGAAGCCGCTGGATGGCGTTGAAAAGCGGAATAACATCTTCGAAGGATTTTCTCATGAAGTTGATGTTATCGCCGATATACTGCACCGGCGTATTGATCTCGTGGGCGATGCCGGCGGCCAACTGACCAATGGCCTCCAGTTTCTGCGCATGGCGTAACTGCATCTCGGTTTCCTTCTGCTGGCTGATATCCAGCATGACCCCGACAATACCGCCAACTTCACCATCCGGGTTGTAATACAAGGCCTTGCTGAACGCATACTGCCGGATAACGCCATCAGCGCAGTTGACTTGTGCTTCGTAAAACTGCGGTTGTTCCGTGGCAATAACCTCGTCATCCTTCGCTTTGTACCTGGCTGCGAGTTCGGGAGGTATCGCCTCGTTCAGATCGAACAGGGAACGTCCAATGATCTGTTTGCGTTCCGAACCTATAATCTGCTCCGAGAAGGCCTCATTGCACCCCCGGTAGATCCCCGCTTTATCCTTGTAAAAAACCGGATTGGGAATGGTGTCGATCAATGTCTGCAGGAATTCCAGGTTACTCTTGATGCGTTGTTCAGCTTTTACCTGCTCGCTGATATCCACGATGGCTTCCAGGTACTGCTCCTTCTCGCCGATGGTTGTTTTCAAGACCGAACGCAGAATTGGAGTTGGTTCATCGCCAACGCAGTTCAGAGTGCGCCGGGCGGTAAATACCGGCATATCTTGCGATAAACGCTCGCAACCAGGCGTGGCTTCACGCTCTCCGCAATAAATCGAATGACAGTCCTTTCCTATCACCTCCTCGTAAGTCTTTCCAAACATCGCCAAAGCGCGTGGATTGGCGTAACGCACGGTACGATCCGAAGTATCAATAAGAAGCGTCCCGATGGGCAACAAATCCATAATCATACGAAACTGTTCTTCACTTTGTTTCAGCCGTTCCTCAAGTTCTATCCGCTCTGTCTCATCACGTATCAAGGCCATAGATCCCTGAAGCTTATCTTCGCCATCATAATAAGGCTTTGATGCTATAAATAAATATTTTTTGTTTCCTTCTTTCGTTTGTATGGATATCGTATATTTTTTATCATTTCCCTTGGTATGATTCTTAGTTATACTTAATAATTTTTCCTCATTCTCTTTATCTAAATAATCTGTAATATTGGTTCCAACCAGATCATCTTTTGCTACTTCAAATATTGACTCCATCGCAGAATTAACATACAATAAATTCTCGTGCCGGTCTACCAGACAAATGCCTTCACTTTGGTTTTCTAACAGGGTTCTATATTTTTCTTCACTTATACGAAGTTCATTCTGCAACTGTACTTCCTCGGTGATATCTTTTACAATCATTACGACTTCATTATCACTTATCCAACTGATGTCATACTGCCTATAGTATAGATATTCTTCGCTCTGATGAAGCACTTTATCAATATTCTTGTTGTCATCATGTCCGCGCATACCAATAATTTCTTTAGAGATATTTGCATGCTGTGTATCTTTGAAAAACCATTCGATTGGTTTTCCAAGACACTCGTTCCTTTCTATATTCCATTGTGACAAGGCAGCGGTGTTGGAGTCCTGGCACACCAGCCGGTGCGGGTTGGCCTGGTCGGTATTGAAGACAAGAATGCCTTCGTGCAAGTGCTTAAACAGAGCCGTGTACCGCTCCTCCTGACGTTGCATCTCAGAAGCAATCGTTTCTCTTTCATGACGTATTCTCGCATCACGCACCTCACGGATAATCGCCGGGCCGAGCCGCGCCATGTTGGTTTTGCCGATAAAGTCAGCCGCACCCATGCGCAGAGCCGAGACCGCCTTTTCTTCGTCGATGACGCCCGAAACCAGAATGAATGGAATGTCGATCTTCCTGGCCCGCATGTATTCCAGGGCGTCAAGGCCGGTCGTTTCACGAAGCAGATAATCAGCAATGATAATATCATATGTTTGACTGCCGATTTCCTCCTTGAACTGGTCTATTGTCTCGACTCGCTTATAGATGGGCTGAATGTCGTGCTGCATCAGCAAGTCAACCAACCGTAAGGAGTCCTCAAGGTTGTCTTCCAGGTTAAGTATTTTGTAACGATAAGCCATCTCGCCCTCCGCTAGTATGAATCATCATATTCTTCATCCAGCACATCACGAACAATCTTGATAACCTCATTAGACCTGAAGGGTTTCTTAATAAATGGTACATCTTCTGCTATTGCACCAGACTGCAATATAACCTGCTCTGAATATCCGGACATAAATATTAATTTTACCTCTGGTAAGATATTCGTAATTTCTTTGCTCATTTCCACTCCGTTCATATTTGGCATAACAATATCTGTTAATATAAGATCAACGTCTAAACTATTATCGCGTATCATTGAAAGTGCTTCCAATCCTGATCTGGCAGAATAGACCGTATAACCTGTTCTCGACAGCATTCTTATCAATAATTTATTTAAACTTACATCATCTTCCACAATCAATATGGTTTCATTCCCTCCTGTGTACTCGTTACTCTCATCTATGCCATCTTCTTCGGATGTTTCACTTTTTGTCTCCGGGAACAAGATTCTGAATAACGTGCCTTCACCGACCTTGCTTTCTACAAATATATGCCCTCCATTCTGCTTAACAATGCCATACACAGTGGAAAGCCCCAAGCCGGTTCCTTTACCTTCTTCCTTTGTAGTAAAGAATGGTTCGAATATTTGCGACCGGGTTTCCTGGTCCATTCCGGTACCGGTATCCTTTACTTCCAGCGCAATGTAGTCGCCCGGATCGATGGCTCTGCCCTGAAGCGAATCGCCCGAGGTACGTTTGAAATTCAATGTTCGGATAATAAGCTCTCCGCCCTGTTGCATAGCGTCACGAGCATTTACAGCCAAGTTGACAAGTATCTGTTCCATCTGTCCAGGATCAGCCTCGACCATCATTAAATCATCGGCTAACCCCAGTGTCATTTTTATGTCTTCTCCAATAATACGACTAAGCATGCGATTCAGGTTGGTAATAATCTCGTTAAGATTGATGATTTTCGGGGCATGGGCTTGTGACCGGCTGAACGCTAATAACTGACGTGTCAACGCTGCTGCTCGGTCGGAAGCCGCCAGGACTTCTCGAATATCGTCCTGGAGGGGATGATCCGGATTGAGTGATTGTCCCATGATGTCGAGTGTGCCGGAGATTACCATGAGCAGGTTGTTAAAATCATGCGCTACTCCACTCGCCAGTCGTCCAATGCCCTCCAGTTTCTGGGCTTGCAGCAACTCTTTGGACAGTTGTTTCTGCTCGGAAATATCGCGAAGAAAGCCGTGGACCGCCGGTTGGCCTTCATACGGGATCGCGATGGTCGAGGCGGCGATATCCACCAAGTCCCCGTTCTTTGTCAATCCCTTGAACTCATAATGAGGATCCAGGTGCAGGCCTGCCTGGCGCTTCTCCCTGCGTCGCTCGATCTTATCACGGCTCTCAGGCGCCACCAGGTCCAGCAGGGTAAATGTCGCGGAATTTAAATCATGATCAGAAACTGCAAACATGGTGCGAAAGCTCTCGTTGACCATGACAAACCTGTCTTCACATAACACGTAGATCGCATCTTGCGATTGTTCGATGATGGTTCGGTATTTTTCCTCAGAACGTCGCAATTCGAGTTCGACCTGTTTACGAGCAGTGATATCACGTGTAATCCCATGGATAAACAACGGGCGCCCAAGTTCATCAAGCATGATTTTACCTGTGATTTCAACATTTATCTTCGTTGAATCAGATCGAATCATCTCGGCTTCAAATATAGACTCACGAAATTCAGGAAGGGCGTTAATTGTCAATTCTATTTCCTTAATCATCCTTTGATAGTTCGCTTTGTCACAGTAATTCTCGAGTGATGTTCCTATGAACTCCTCGGGCGTATATCCCAACAGTTTCTTGATGGCTGGATTGACATAGGTGAAAACGCCGTCCATATTCATCTGCCAGATGGCGTCCACCGTGTTCTCAGCCATCAACCTGTATTTGTCCAGGCTCTCACGCTTCTCTCGTTCTGCTTGTACCCGATCGGTTATATCGATTATCAAGCCCTCAAGAATTGCTGTCCCATCTTCGGAATAACCGACTCGCAACCCCCGTTCCGATACCCACTTTTCTTCCTGGTCCC
Organism: uncultured bacterium; assembly: GCA_964648415.1. Classification (GTDB taxonomy): domain Bacteria; phylum Electryoneota; class Electryoneia; order Electryoneales; family Electryoneaceae. Next base: position 20,216 of record CAZYOC010000016.1, read on the forward strand.
GGGTGATGACACGGTACTCCATCTCAAAGTAGTGGTTCTTCGCCAGAGCTTCCTGTACCAACTGCCAGACCTGTTCCCTGTCCTCCGGATGGATGACGTCTGCATATTCAATTTGTCCACCGGTAAATTCCTCGGCCTCGTACCCGGTCAATGCGGTGCTCCCCCGGCTGACCAGAAGCATGGGCCACTGCGATTGATTCAGACAACGGTAGGCAATGCCGGGGAGATTGTTCATAAACGTCCGCAGTTGCCGTTCACTCTCGGCCAACGCCAGCTCGGCTTCCTTTCTTTCCGTAATGTCCCTGAATACGCCCAACAGATGAATACGCCCGTTCAATTCTACCGGCGTCGAGTTCACATCCGCCAGGAACACGCTCCCGTCCTTGCGTAGCATTGGAATATCCGCAGCAAGGCGGATGTCACCACGAACCTGGCGGTGAAACAGCTCCTGAACGAAGTCAAGATCGTCGGATGGGTGAATCTCGGCAAGTGTAAGGGACGTGAGCTCCTCTTCTGGATATCCCAGCATGGTGCAAATGGCGTTATTGCCAAGCACGAAGCGCCCGGATTCGATCTCCGCCACCAGGATCCCGTCGCTCGCAGAGTCGAAAATGGCTTTGAGGGTTCGTTCTGACCGCTCGCGTTCCTGTTCCGTCTCAATCATATAAAGTGCGAATCCAATATCCCCGGCAAGTTCCTCGAAGAGGGATTGCTCCTCGGAATCATCGGCAACCGCTGCTGGAAGCGCTACTACGAGAACCCCGTAATCCTGCCCTTCATGAGTTAGCTTCCTGGCCATGGCCGCCGTGTCACGATAGGTTCGTGCGATCGGGCATTGTACGCAATTATCGGCGGTGTCGTGCATGACAATGATCGAATCGCTCTTCTCGGCAAGATCACAACACTCCGGTTTACCGCCGCCTTCAAGCAAAGAGCGGACTCGCTCGAAATCTTCGCCGATTCCCGACTCAGCCATAACGTTGAGTCCGCCGGATCCATTGCACAAACCAATCCAGGCGGAACGATAACCACGGGTTTCGGTTAGAATCTGGCATGACTGACTGAGAAGTCTGTCTCGATCCTTTTCATGGGTAATCAACTGGTTCACATTCCGCAATGCCTTCAGCACCAACACCAGGTGTTCGATACGTTCTCGATCCTGTTTTCGTTCCGTGATGTCTTCAGCAGCAGCCAGGATACCAACCAACTCGCCCTTATCGTCACGAATCGTAGCAACGGACAAGCTGACCGGGAAAAGCGATCCATCCTTGCGCCGGCGGATAAGCTCCCTGCCTGTGAACGAGTGGCCGTCAAAAATCTCTTGTCTATAAGCGTCATACTCTTCCTGCTTATCTTCGGGCACAATGGGCAGCGGTTTGCCGATCACCTCTTCTTCAGACCAACCGAACACCCGCTCCGCCGAACTGTTCCAACTCAATACCTTCCCTTCACGCGATACACTATAAAGGGCTACCGGCGAACATGCGATCATGGCGCGGAGAAACTCTTCCCGCGCCCTCAAACGCTCTTGCGCACGCTTCTGCTCAGTGATATCCACGACCGTAGTGACGATATGAAAGGGGTGGCCGTTGTCGTCTCGACGCATTCGTAAGCTGACATCCCCCCAGACGATCCTTCCATCCTTGCGAACATAGCGCTTCTCAAAGCGGGTGGCGTCCTGCCTGCCATCCAGGAGCGGCGCTATCTTCTCTTCTATCTCGGGAATGTCTTCAATTGGTGTAATATCCTGCCAACGTCGTTTCCCAAGCTCCTTTCGGGTGTACCCCAGGTAATCGGCGAAGGCCTGATTGGCGTTCATTTCCCCTGTCGGTTCAGTCAGCGATTTCCCGACATTCGCAGCTTCGAAAACAAACTGGAATCGAGTAAGACTTTCCTGAAGCTCCTCTGTTCTACGAAATACCTGTTTCCGCAACGACCAGGACCAGAGTAAAAACCCTGCAAGGAGGATGATCAAGGGAACAAGCACATAGGCCGAGTACCTGAGGGCAACAAGCAAAGTTGGGGGAGGTTGCCGATACGTTCCGAGCCATTTCTCGTAAATCTCCTGATATTCACCGGTTGTTTCAAGAATCATCAACCCTTCGCTGAATTGCGCCAGAAGGGCATTCTGTCCGGGCGCGGTGGCGTAACAGTAACTTGGCGAGAGTAAGGGGCGCACCCCCAGTTCCAGATCGGACCAACCCTGTTTCTTCACCGAGAAGAGAGCTGTCGTGCGCGAGACCAGGGCGCAGTCGAATCGCTCCTCCCGTACGCCCTGCAACGCCGCTTCCTGATCATCCACAGCGAAAACCTGGTCGCCAAGTTGACCCTGCAAGGCGAATTCATGCATGATGTCGCCACGCTCAACAGCGATGCTGAGTCCAGCGAGATCCTCGATCGTTTCGGGCGCTTCACGACTTCCTTTCTTCACAACGGCGATACAATGGTTGACTGTGTGCGCCTGTGTGAAGTCAAATTGCAGATCCCGGTCGGTGGAATAGAACATCCCCTGCATGATATCGATGTCACCGGAAGCCAGTGCAGCCACTCGTTCCGTCCACGGCCCCAGGCCAATTTCGACGTCAAGGTTCATTTCCCGTGCGATGGCCCGGGTTAAATCAACATTGAACCCGGCGGGCCGACCCCTTTCATTCAGAAATTCAAACGGGGGGTAGTTTCGGTCACCGCCCACAAGAATGGGTCGATCAGAAGGTAACTGGAGCGAGGCGAACCACTTCGTATGCAAGTGGCGGTACGTGCCATCCGCCATGACCAACGCCAGCCCTTCGTTTAAAAGGGCCAGGGTCGCACGATCGCCCTCTTTTACTGCGAAACAGAAGTCCTGCCGGAATCCGGTCACCGGCTTGTTGACAACCTGCAGATTGGTCAGGTTGGCTTCCTGAATCAGTCGAAGCGCAACCAGCCTTTGCGTAACTACAGCGTCATAGCGGCCTTGCGACAGCTCCTGAAGTGCATCTTCAAACGTAGGAGTGGTTACAATATCTATTCCTCTGTCCTCGCGACGCAGGAATTCCTCGGCGTTGTCCCCCTTCATCACGGCAACCTGGCGCCCTCGCAGATCTTCAAGGAACCGAATCGTCGTGTTGTCCTCACGGACGACAATAGCGCCATGGAGCGACATGTACGGTATCGTAAAATCGAACAACTGCTCTCGTTCAGGCGTCCGCCCTACCAGTGGCAAGGCGTCGATTTCACCCCGCTCCAGCCAGCCGCGCACTTCCGACCAGGGACCGGTGCGGAAGGTCACATCATGATCCATCGCATCCATGGAGGCGCGCATCAGCTCAACGGAAAAACCATCTGCCTTGCCATGCTCATCAACGATGCAAAAGGGTGGGTAATCCACTTCGCAGCCACTCTGAATAACCGTCTGCGGGTAAATCCGAGAGGAGGATGCAAGCAGCAAGAGGATGACTACGAGGGGGTAAGCCATGCGCGATCTCAACCAGCGCCGACACGCCGTGAAATGACTGTTTGGATTTGGCATCCGCAACCTCTTGAGAATTAATGTTGTATTTTACGGACGGCTTTATTGAGATGCTTATTTGTAGATTCTCTGTCCGGAAGCGGGGGTTGGATCCCGATCACGTGAGAGGTTCTCAGCTTGCTATCCTTCGATAGACCAATACTCTTAACTATATTAATGCGCGAACAGCACATTGTCAATGGAGATCGGTAATTTGCATTCATTCGAGTCTAGTGCCAGTTCAGATCAAGTTAACTCGTTGATCACGATGATCTGACTGACCCTTGATGTTGTGTTTGTTTCGATATCTGAGGTAGGCCTGGATCGCCTGACCTTGTTCTTCGTGGTCCATGAAGGTTCGTCCTCGTAGCGCGAACTTTTTCAGAGCGGCGAAGTGGGCTTCGATCCGGTTCAGCCATGACGCATAGGTCGGGGTGAAGACCAGGGTGACTCGGTTCTGTTTCGCCCAGTTTTTGATTTCCGCTTTCTTGTGCGAGCCCCGGTTGTCGAGGATAATGTAGAGGTGCACGTTCTTCGGATAGCGTTTCCGCATCGCTTTGAAAAACGCCAGCACCTGCGGCCAGCGCTGGTTCGGACGTTGCCAGCCCCAGAGATGGTCGGCGTGCATGTCGTACGCCGCCAGCAGATAGCGTGTGCCGTGCGTACGCGTATAGGTGGCCGGCAGTCGCACGGGTTGCTTATGCGGATGCCAGCTCGCCCCTGCGTGGGGCCGAATCTCCAACGGGCCGAACTCGTCGAAGCAGATTACCCGACGGTTCGCCTTTGGCGGCGCGTCGTAGAGACGCCGGATGCGTCTTTTTTTTGCGTCAAACTCCGGATCGGGCGACTGCTTCCACGTTTTGCTCTGCTGGTAGCTGATCTTGTTCTTGTGCAGCAACCAGCGCAGGTGCGGAATGCTGATCGACTCGATGATGCCCTGGTCGATCAAATACTCACGGAGCTTTTCCAGCGACCATTGCCCGAAAGGCAGGCCGAGATGATCCGGCGGCGTGACAACGACATCTACGATCTGCTTCTGGACGGCTGCGTCGAACTTCAGCGGCTTCTGTCCTTTGTTCTGGCCGCGAACACTGGCCAGGCCACGTTCGTTGAATGCGTGCAGAATCTTGCGGATATATGTCGCATGGCCCAGACGCTGCTGTTGAAGTTGAAGGGGCGTCAAGCCTGTATCCGCCGCCAGCAGAATCATCGCACGTCGACGGGTTACCGGATCGGAACTACGGTCTCGAATTCGCTCAAGGGCGCGACCTTCATCCACTGTCAAAGAACGGAGTTTCACCGGGGTAGACATCAGGTTCCTCCCTGTTGACCTACCCCTTATACGCACGACATCGAAAAACGACTCAACGCTCAAACTGGATCGAATCCGGCACTAGTTAACAGACTTGGACTCTATCCTCGTATCTCACAATTCTGTCAAAATCGCTTAAAGCCAACAGTGATGCGGCAAATGTAATTTTGACGAGGCAAAGGTTTGCTCGAAGTGCTTTTGCCACGGATTGCATGTCACACGTGACAACGCTACCATGGGCCGATCAAGAGCGAGTGCATCCGTCGTGACGCTCCGACCGACTTGGTGCATGCAAAAAGCGTGATCGCGCTGTATATTGAGCACTACAATCAGGAGCGTCTACACAGCGCCTACGGCTACGTAACACTGGCAGATAGACATGCCGGTCGCGACAAGGCGATCCAAGGTGAACGCGACAGGAGGCTGATGCAGGCGGAAAAGGTACGGGATGCCCTGAACGAACCGAAGAGAACCAGTGTCGAAAATGCAGCCTGAATGAGCTGCCTAAACAGGGCGGTCAACAGAGGGTTTACCATTTATTAAAATCGGCCGCTATGTTCGATTCCCGTTGAATCAGCACAAACTTTTCCATCGTTTCAGCGGAGATAGTGCCCTATGTTTACCGGGACGTGGATGATTGAAGAAATGGAGATGTGGGATAAAGGCTTTATTGACATGGATGTTCCTGGTTATCTAAGATTTAACAAAGATAATACTGGAGATTTTCAGTTTGGTTTAGTCCGTGGTTTTATGGATTTTCAAGTTGAAGGCGCCAAGGGCAAGGAACGAATTGAATTCACTTGGGAAGGTAGTGATGAGATGGATCCAGCCAGTGGGCGTGGATGGGCAAGCATAGAAAACGGTGAACTTATCGGAAGAATTTTCTTTCACTTCGGTGATAATTCTTCCTTTCGTGCAGTCAAGAAACAGCAGGAACCTGGAGATGAGTGAATTCCAATACTACGAGTTTCTGGCTATAGAGAAACCTCTTTCTGAGGATGATATAGATGATCTGCGATCTATCTCTTCACGAGCCTATATCACAGCAACAAGCTTCACCAATGTGTACAATTGGAGCGATTTAAAAGGAGATCCTGAAGAGTTGATGAAACGGTATTTTGATGTGCATATCTATGTTGCTAATTGGGGGACAGCAATCTTTATGGTGCGGGTGCCAACCTCAGCCATCCCACAGGAGATTCTTGAGACGGTAGCGAATGAGTGCTTCTTCTATACGTATACAAATTCACATGTAATACTGACCTGGCATCTTGATGAAGCAGAAGATGATGAACGTTTTGCGATTGAAGATGGGGATGGATGGATGGTGCGCCTCGCTGCGATCCGCGAGGAATTACTTCACGGAGATTTTCGCAGCTTATATATTGGCTGGTTAATGGCTGTCGAGTATGGGCTTATCGACGAGAATGGCAAAGAACCGTTCTGTGTCAGTAGCATGGGAAAAATAACCAATGCACAGCGAGCACTCGCTGAATTCCTGGAGGTAAATATAGATCTTGTAGTAGGTGCTTTGCAGGATAGCAACATGTCCCTGGATGATAATGTATTTCAGCAGGATATGAGCAAATGGTTAGACGAACATTCGATGGAAGAAGTCCGTCCTGTACTTAAACAACTGCTCAGTGGGGAGAATGCAAATGCTGAAAGGACAATAAGAAGCCTGTTTACATCATGGCAGAGACAATTGACAGAACAGGCTCAGTCATCATCTTTGCGTACGATTCGTGAGATTATGAATTATAGCCCGAACCTGAAGCGAAGCGATGAAAGCATAAATTCACTAGTGCTGTCAATTAATGATTCAGGGTCTATGGAAGAATTCCAAGGGAATGAAGAGAAAACTTCTTTCGATTATGAGGACTACGAAAAGGAGTGCAGGAAGATTCGTGCTGAAAACGAGAACCTGTTGGCGGACTTCCTTGTCTGGTTGCGTGGTAAAGGGTTGTCGGAGAAAACTGTCCAGAAACATTATGAAAATGTTTACTTCTATGTGGATCAGTACTTGCTCTACGAAGATGCCACCCCTGCTGCGGAAGGAGTCAACTTTGCCAATGATTTTCTAGGATATTGGTTTATACGTAAAGCGATGTGGGCTTCGGAAGCAAGTATTCGCGCTAACGCCACCAGCATGAAAAAGTTCTATACCTTTATGCTGGAAGATCAACAGTTAATTGAGAAAGATGAGCTAGATGAGTTAAAAAATGATATAAAAGAGATGATGCCAGAGTGGATTGCTACTCTGAAGCGTTTTGATGATCCGAATATTGAAGACCCTGAAGAAATTTGGGGCTTCTAAGCGGGATCACAAAGTAAAGCCACTATTGAGGAGGCGGTTACGGTCTTATTGATGCAGAACATACACCAGAGACAAGACATGCAAGTAAAGTATAGCGACCTTGAGTTGGCATATTATTTCGTCAGCTCTGATTCTCCTGGCGATAATTGCGCTTTACTGGACAAATTGACCGGCAAGATTTATTTTGAGTCGAAATATTCGGATGTCCATGAATTTACCGAACAAATGTGGGAGGCCGAGTGCTCTGTCGAAATTCCTGATAAATACGATCTGGATCTTGGCAAGCAACTTGTCTTCGATTTCGTCAATACCCACCTCCATCTGCACTACGAATACGTCCGCGATATCTTTTCCAGACGTGGCGCCTACTCCCGATACAAAGGCTTTCTTGAGTCTATAGGCCAACTCCAAAACTGGTTTGAGTTCGAACAAAAAAGCACAGAAAACGCCCTCCGTGAGTGGGCTGGCCAGAATGGGGTTGAGATCATAGATGAATAATTCACGATTTCGCAACCTTACTAACCTGTACAAACCCCTGATGGGCGAATGGGTGTCTCGCGTCACAATGCAATCAAACCTGAAATTAACGGCGAAAATTTCAGAATCCAAATGAATTAGAATAATGCAAGATGAACAAGTCGCTGTATGAAGGAGTAATCTAGAAGGAGGAGAACGAAAATCAGGTAAATTCTGACATTTTGAGCACTGAATTCCTGTGACTCAGAAAATGCAATACGACGGACAATTTCTGGCCGAATCTCAAAATCAGGACGGTTTAAGAACAGGGCATGGTCGGATAAGCAGGTCGTCTGGAGAACTTAGCTATGAGAAAATTTGCTTGAATTCAGACCGTCTCCATGGGTACACTGACAGGCGGTCAGATTTTCCAGCAGGGATGGCGTAGATGAACGAACATCAGAACATTGAGTGGAAAGAATCGTGGCGTGACGACTACCTCAAATGGGTATGCGGTTTCGCAAATGCCCAGGGCGGTGTACTCGAGATTGGGAAGAACAACGCCGGCCAGATAATTGGTCTCCGAGACACACGGCGTCTGCTCGAAGAACTCCCGAACAAAATGAGAGACCTGCTGGGAATCATCGCGGAGGTAGACCTGCTGGAAGAGAATGACAAGGAATTCATTCGCATCACCGTAGAAGCGTACCCGAATCCCGTCAGTTTCAGGGGTGAATATCACTACCGAAGCGGCAGCACCAAACAAGTGCTCAAGGGAGCTGCGCTGGACCGTTTCCTGCTTGGGCGAATGGGCAAACGCTGGGACAGTGTGCCAGTACCATCAACGACAATCAGCGACTTGGATTCGAACGTCCTGACCAGATTCCGTGAACGAGCGGCGCGCAGCAAACGTCTCGGCCCAGAAGTCCTAGACGAAGATGACGCCGGGTTGATTGAGAAACTACGATTGATGGATGGGGATTATCTGAAACGTGCTGCCATTCTGCTGTTCCATCCAGATCCGGAGAAGTATGTCACGGGCGCTTCGATCAAGATCGGGTATTTCAAGAGCGACAGCGATCTCCGTTACCACGATGAGATCCATGGCAACCTGTTCACACAAGTCGACAAAACGATGGATCTCCTGCTCACGAAATACCTCAAAGCGTCAATCAGCTACGAGGGGATTCAACGGGTTGAGTCCTATCCGGTCCCGGAAGACGCCCTGCGTGAGATTCTCCTCAATGCCGTAGCGCACAAGGACTATGGCAGCGGAGTGCCAATCCAGATCAGCGTATACGATGACAGAATTCTGTTCTGGAACAACGGTCAATTGCCCGAGGCGTGGACGATCGAGACTCTGACCGCGAAGCATTCATCGCAGCCGTACAACCCCGATATTGCCAATGCCTTCTTCCGGGCAGGTATGATCGAAGCTTGGGGGCGAGGTATTGAGAAAGTGGTGCAGACTTGCTAAGCCCATGACGTATTACCCCCAGAGCTTCGTTACGAGGCGCTGGGGCAGTGGGTGGAATTCCGGTATCCTGCTGACCAACGAGATATCAGGGCAGGTACTACCCAAGAAACTACTCAGAAGGCTACCCAAGAACCAGGCTATACTCCTGAATTACAAAACGTTAAGGACCAGCCAGCTACCCAAGAAACTACCCAGGAAATCCCCTTAAGGATCTTGGCAATTATACGGGAGAATCCAACAGTGACCAGACGTGAGATTGCTTCTTTACTGAAAGATATTACGGAGGATGGTGTGAAATATCATCTGAACAAATTGAAATCTGTAGGGCGGATTCGGCATGTCGGCCCTACAAAACGTGGTCGATGGGAGATTCTTGACGAGTCGAATGCGAGGCGAGAATGAAGAACAAATGACTTTAGAGGAGGCCCCCAAAAACTGGACAGTTATCGGGTGGAATTAAGGTGATGGACTCTGCCCGATTCATGCTGCTTGATTCTCC
>CAZYOC010000017.1:0-28985 GCA_964648415.1 uncultured bacterium
CTGGATTGCTAACTTATTATATTCTTGCACCTTGCCTGGATTCCCGCCTTCGCGGGAATGAGAGTGGGTTCTATTCCGCGACAGTCTGTCTTGCAGAAAAACGGGAAACCATGGCGAAAACCGACGAAAAAGAGCGATATGAGGAGCTTGTCGCCGAAATTGAGCGGCATGACTACCTCTATTACGTCAAAAACCAGCCTCTGGTCAGCGACCGGGATTACGACAAGCTCTACAAGGAGCTGCTTGCGCTGGAGGAGAAGCACCCGGAATGGGTGACCCCGTCCAGCCCCAGCCAGCGTGTCGGCGGGGAGAAGTCGGACAAGTTCGAGACAGTCCGTCACGAGTCCCCCATGATGTCGCTGGCCAACACGTACAACCTTGACGAGGTCAAGGACTTCGACAAGCGGGTGCGTGAGGGGGTGGGACGTGACTCCATCGAGTACGCCGTAGAGCCGAAAGTGGACGGCGTCGCGGTGTCGTTGACGTATAAAAACGGCGTGATGACCCTGGGGGCGACCCGTGGTGACGGGGTGGAGGGCGACGACATCACGGTCAACCTGAAGACGGTGCGTGGCTACCCGCTTGAGGTTCGTGAGGGGCCGGGTGTGGGCAAGACCTTTCACGCGCGCGGCGAAGTCTACATGAACCGGTCGGATTTCGACGAGCTGAACGAGCGTCGCCAGGAGGACGGGCAGCAGGTCTTCGCCAACCCGCGCAACGCCACCGCCGGCTCCCTGAAACTGCTGCACAGCAAGCAGGTCGCCGGCCGGAACCTGCGGATATGGATCTACCAGCTCCGCGCCGAGGGCGACTGGACGGGGACGACCCATGCCGAGCAGCTCGAGGCTTTGGAAGAGATGCGGTTTCCCGTGGTGCAGCCCTGGGATGTGGTTAAGGACGTCGAGGGCATACAGAGCTACTGGGAGGATCTGGAGGAGCGGCGCGAAGAGATCCCGTATGACATGGACGGCGTCGTGATCAAGGTGAACGATCTGCGCGCGCATGACGAGCTGGGTGCGACGGCGAAGAGTCCGCGTTGGGCGATCGCGTACAAGTTCACCGCGCAGCAGGCGGAAACGCTGCTCAAGGAGATCACCCACCAGGTGGGCCGGACCGGGGCGATTACGCCGGTGGGCGAACTTGAGCCGGTCCCGCTGGCGGGGTCCACCATCAGCCGCGCCACGTTGCACAACGAAGAGGAGATCGCACGGCTGGAACTTGGCCCCAAGCGGCGGGTGATTATTGAGAAGGCCGGTGACGTCATCCCGAAAGTGTTGCGCTTGGCCGACGGGGAGGAGCCCGGGGAATATACGCCGCCGTCCGAGTGCCCCGAGTGCGGCGAAAAGCTGGTCAAGCCGGAAGGTGAAGTGGTCCGGCGGTGTGTCAATGTCGCCTGTCCGGCGATGCTGAAAGGGCGGTTGACTCATTTCATCAGCCGTGGCGCGATGGATATCGACGGGCTCGGCCCTCGCACCATCGAGTTGCTGATGCATCCCCCGGACGGTGTTTCGCTCCCTCAGGGGCGCGATGAGTTGGTATCCAGCCCAAGTGATCTTTATACTCTACAGTTTGAGCAGGTTTACTCGCTTCCCGGTTTCAAGGAGAAATCGGCGAACAAACTGCTTGAAAATATTCGAGATTCGCGCGAGCGGCCGTTTCAGCGAGTGCTCTTTGCGCTCGGGATTCGGCATGTGGGTGCGGGAGTGGCGCGTGTCCTGGCGGACCGGTATGGCACGCTGGACGCCCTGAAGGATGCGGCTCAGAACAACCCGGAGTCTCTCGAGGAAGTGGATGAGGTCGGCCCGAAGATCGCCGACAGCATCCGTGATTTCTTCACTCGTGACGCGAATTTGAAGGAGATTGAAGCGCTCCGGGACGCGGGCGTGAGTTTCGGGTCTGAGAAGGACCGGGAGCAGAAACCTCAGGCGCTGAAGGGCAAGACCTTTGTCCTGACCGGCTCGCTGGAAAAGATGACGCGACCGGAAGCGTCGGACAGGCTCCGTGCTCTGGGCGCGAAGGTGGCTGGATCGGTGTCGAAGAAGACCGATTATGTGGTCGCCGGTCCGGGAGCGGGCAGTAAGTTGGACAAGGCCGAGAAGCTGGGGGTTCCAGTGCTCGACGAGGAGCAGTTCCTGCAGTTGCTGGAAGGTGCGGAAGAGGGCAGGGGAGTGCAGGAATCGCTTTCATTGTAGGTAGCCTGGACATGCTTGTCCGGGAATGTGAAGAATGTGATGCAGTGAACGACACAAAACGCAACAACAACCATAAAAGCATGAGGTAGGACCATGGCCAGTACGGCCGATTTTCGTAACGGTATGGTGATCCGTTTCAACGGGGAGCCGCACAGCATTTCCGAGTTTCAGCATGTCAAACCCGGCAAAGGCGGCGCTTTTGTCCGGACCAAGCTGAAGAACGTGGTCACGGGCCGGGTGATTGACAACACCTTCCGCGCCGGTGAAAAGGTGGAAGAGATCAAGGTGATCGCCCGTCAGATGCAGTATCTGTACCAGGACGGCGACAATTACGTTTTCATGGAAGGCGAGACCTACGAGCAGCATTTCCTGAACGAGAACATGCTCGGTGAAGACGTGATCAAGTATCTCAAGGAAGGCGAATCGTACAAGGTGTTGTTCGAAGGCGAACAGCCGCTTCTGGTGGAAGTGCCGTTCTTCCTGGAGTTGGAAGTGGTCGAGACCGAGCCGGGGATCAAGGGCGATACGGTGTCGAATACAACGAAGCCGGCGAAGCTGGAGACCGGCGCGGTGGTGCAGGTGCCGTTGTTCGTCGACGAGGGCGAAGTCATCAAGGTGGATACACGCACCGACGAATACCTGGAACGGGTGAAGCAGTAGCTGGTCGTTCCAGATCATCACAGGGAGTTTTTCATGGAATGGTCGGAAGTGCGTAAACTGGTGAAACTGGTGGAAGCGAGCGAGATCCAGGAGCTGGAGTTGGAGAAGGATGGCACCCGGCTGCGTATTGTCAAGCCGAAGACGCAGGTCGTAGAAGCCGCTCCGGCGGCTCCTGCGGCGACCACGATCAACATGCCGCCTGCGGGGCAACCCGCACCGCAGCCTCAACCCGCTCCTCAAGAGGCCGCCCCCGCGGAGCCGACAAAGAACGCCGGCAACCACCACGAGGTCAAGTCGCCCATGGTGGGCACCTTCTACCGTGCGCCGTCGCCCGACACTGATCCGTATGTGCAGATCGGCGACAAGGTCAAACAGGGCCAGACCTTGTGCATCTTAGAAGCGATGAAGCTGATGAACGAGATCGAGGCGGACGCTTCCGGGACCATCGTGGATATCCTCTGCGAGAACGAGGAACCGGTGGAATTCGGCCAGGCAATGTTCTTAATCGACCCGAAGGCCTAACGTGTTTTCCAAAATCCTAGTTGCCAACCGTGGGGAAATCGCGCTTCGGGTGATCCGCGCCTGCCAGGAGATGGGCATCTCCAGCGTCGCGGTTTACAGCGAGGCGGACGCCGACGCGCTGCATGTCAAATTCGCCGACCAGGCGGTATGCATCGGCAGGCCGCCCTCGAACCAGAGCTATCTGGACTACCGGCGTATCGTTGCCGCGGCGGAGATTACCGGCGCGGAGGCGGTGCATCCCGGGTACGGGTTCCTGGCTGAGAACGCCGAGTTCGCCGAGATCTGCAAGGAGAGCGGGCTGACCTTCATCGGCCCGCCGCCGGAAGCCATCAGCCGCATGGGCGACAAGTCGCTGGCAAGGTCGACCATGACCCGGGCCGGCGTACCGGTCACCCCGGGCAGTGAGGGCGCGATTACATCGCTGGACCACGCCCGCAAGCTGGCGAGCGACATCGGTTACCCGGTGATCCTGAAAGCCTCCGCCGGCGGCGGCGGGCGCGGGATGCGCATCGCCCGCAGCGAGGGCGCGCTCGAGTCCAGCTACGAGATGGCCAAGGCGGAGGCCGAAGCGGCGTTTTCCAATCCCGAAGTCTACATGGAGAGGTACATCCTCGAGCCGCGGCACGTGGAGATCCAGATCATGGCGGATCAACACGGCAACGCGGTGCATTTCGGGGAACGCGACTGCTCCATCCAGCGGCGTCACCAGAAGCTTATCGAAGAGAGTCCCTCGCCCGCTGTGACACCGGAAATCCGTAAAGCAATGGGCGATGCCGCCGTGAAAGCGGCGCTGGGTGTGGACTATGTCGGGGCGGGTACGGTGGAGTTCCTGCTGGACAAGAGCGGTGAATTCTACTTCATGGAGATGAACACACGCATCCAGGTGGAGCACCCGGTGACCGAGATGATCACCGGCATTGACCTGATCCGGGAGCAGATCCGCGCCGCCGCCGGTGAGAAACTTGCCTACAAACAAAAAGAGATCAAGGTGCGGGGGCACGCCATCGAGTGCCGCATCAACGCGGAAGATCCGGACCGGAACTTCCTGCCTGCGCCCGGTCTGATCGAGTCCTTCCACGTCCCCGGCGGGTTCGGCGTGCGTGTCGACACCCACGCCTACCAGGGCTACCGGATTCCACCGCATTACGATTCCCTCATCGCCAAGCTGGTGGTGCATGACGAGGACCGTCAAAAAGCCATCGACAAGATGCACTGGGCGCTGCAGGAGTTTATCATCGAGGGCGTCCCCACAACGATCCCGTTGCACATGGCGCTGATGAGAAGCGAGGAATTCCGGAGTGGGAAGGTGTCCACCATGTGGCTGGAGGGGTGGATGCCGAAGTACCTTGAAGGGCGAAACAACACATGATGAACCGCGGCGTGTGCGCCGCCTGTTGAAAGGGAGAGTACCATGGCTGATGTACCGAGCAACCTGAAGTATACCGAAGACCACGAGTGGGTGAAGCTGGACGGCGACGTGGCCACCATCGGGATTACCGATTACGCCCAGAGCGAATTGGGCGATGTGGTGTTCCTGGAGCTGCCGGAAACGGGCGATGAATTCGGCCAGGGCGACACCATGGGGTCGATTGAAGCCGTAAAGACCGTGGCGGATCTGTACGCGCCGGTGTCGGGCACGGTGGAAGAGATCAACGAAGCTCTCGACGACGCCCCGGAAAACGTGAACAAGGATCCTTATGGTGACGGCTGGTTCATGAAAATCAAGGTCTCCGACAAGACCGAGCTTGACGGCCTGATGGACGCGGAAGCTTACGAGTCGCATATTGCCTGATTGAACAGTACGTTCAGCGAGTAAGCAGAGGTTGGAACTTTACACGGGTCAGGAGTACGACTGATGGCCTACGTGCCGCATACCGATACCCAAATCGCCGAGATGCTGCAAGCAATCGGCGTGGAGAAGTTCGACGATCTGGTCAAGTCCATTCCTCAGGATATCCAGCTCACCGACGGGCTGGACATGCCGGGTGGGTTATCCGAACTGGAAACCCGTCGCGCGCTGGATGAACTGGCCGGCAAGAACCGTAGCGCCACCGAGAGCATCGGTTTTCTCGGCGGCGGCAGCTACGACCACTTCATTCCGGCGGGGGTGGGCGCCTTGACCTCCCGCAGCGAATGGTACACCGCCTACACGCCCTATCAGCCGGAAGTATCGCAGGGTACGCTGCAGGCGATTTACGAGTACCAGTCGGTGATCTGCGACCTGACGGGGATGGATGTCGCCAACGCCAGCATTTATGACGGCGCGACGGCGTTGAACGAGGCCATGCTGCTGGCCCTCAGGGCGCAACGGAAGCGCACTCGCATCCTGGTCAGCCAGGGTGTGCATCCGCATTACCTGCAGGTGCTGCGGACCTACGCCACGACCTCCGATATCGACATCGAGTTCCTGCCGGTGATCAAGGGCCGTACGGAGCCCATGATGCTGCGGGAAGCGATGCGGGACGATGTGGCGATTTTCCTGTTTGCCCAGCCGAATTTCTTTGGCGTGCTGGAGGAGGCGGAACAACTTTCCGAGATCGCTCACAACGCCGGCGCGCTGGTGGGGGTGAGCACCTACCCGGTCAGTTTGGGTATGTTGAAGGCGCCGCGCGACTACGGGGCGGATATTGTTACCGGCGAGGGGCAGTGCCTGGGCAACGCCATGGGATTCGGCGGGCCGTACCTCGGTGTCTTTGCTGCAACGAAGAAACTGATGCGTCAGATGCCGGGCCGGATCGCCGGGCAAACGGCGGATGTGGACGGCAAACGCGGGTTCGTGCTCACCCTGCAGACTCGCGAGCAGCATATCCGCCGTGGCAAGGCGACCTCGAACATCTGCACCAACGAGGGCCTGAATGCGTTGTCGGCGCTGATCCACCTGGCGCTGCTGGGCAAGGAGGGCTTCAAGCAAGTGGCGGAGCTCTCGTATCATAAAGCACATTACCTTCATGACCAGATCGGACGGTTGGATGGGTACAGCTTCACGTTCGATTACCCGTTCTTCAACGAATTTGTAGTGAAGACTCCGGTTCCGGCGGCGGACGTCGTGACGGCGCTGGAGAAGAAAGGCATCTTCCCGGGCATCCGCCTGGATCGGTTCTATTCGGATATGGATCACGATCTTTTGGTAGCGGTGACCGAGAAACGGACTCGGCAGGACATGGACCGCTTGGTCGAGGAGCTTGCGGCCATCCGGTAATCCTGTCGTAAAGGAGGCGCGCATGGAATTCGTCGTCGGCTTTTTCGCTATTCCGCTGATCATCCTGATCGGCCTGTTGATGTCGGCCATCAAGGTGGTGCGGGAGTATGAGCGACTGGTAGTGTTTCGTCTGGGCCGGATCATCGGCGCCAAAGGGCCGGGACTGGTGTTCATCATCCCCATCGTCGACCAGGTACGGCGTGTCTCCACACGGATCCAGGTTATTGATGTCCAACCTCAGGATCTGCTGACCAAGGACAATGTGTCGGTTCAGGTCAACGCCGTGATTTATTTCCGCGTCCTTGATCCCAACCGCGCCGTGCTCTCCGCGGAGAATTACTACCAGGCCACGGTGCAAATCGCCCAGACCACCCTCCGGGCGGTGATCGGTGAAACTCTGCTGCAGACCCTGCTGGACGACCTCGCTCTGGTGAACAGCCGGCTGCAGGAGATCATCGACGAGCACACCGACGCGTGGGGGGTGAAGGTCTCGACAGTGGAGATCAAGCATGTCGACCTGACCCACGAGCTGAGGCGTGTCATGGCGGCTGAGGCTGAAGCGGAACGAGTGCGGAAGGCGAAAATCGTGGCGGCGGAAGGTGAATTCCAGGCCTCGCGACGGTTGTCGGAAGCGGCGGCGGTGATGTCGCAGAACCCGATGGCGCTCACGCTTCGCTACCTTCAGACGCTGGTAGAAGTGGCCTCGGAAAACAACTCGACGACCATTTTCCCCGTTCCCATCGACCTGTTTGAAGTGTTCACGAAGGCGAAGCGTCAGCAGGGCAAGACGCCTCCGCCGCCTGAACCCGGTGAAGCTCCGCCCGATGTTGACGTACCGCCCCTTGATCCTTCCGGCCTGAGCAAGGAACTCGGAATCGTGCTGCCACAGGATAAAACGGACTGGGTGAAGGAGGAGAAAATGGGCGATGATACGCAGGATGAAGGTTCGGCGGAAGGGAAAGAGACAGAGTAAACACCTTCGTCCAGACAGTCCTTTGGATGGAACCAACAATGCCAGGGCAGATCTCGCCTTGGCATTGTTACACTCTGAATGTTGGCGGTTGAATCAATGATTCTGTAACGGTCGTCCGCAGAAGATCCCCAATGACTCCGCAGTTCGAACCAATTCGCCCGCCGGGTCAACCAGTTTTTGTTTGCCGGCCGCATCGGAGATGGGGACGTTGTTAATAATGCGGCCGTCAAGCGTCACCATCTGCCCGAATTTTCCTTCTGCGATGAGTTCCGCCGCGCGCACACCGAACCGGGTTCCCAACATGCGGTCGTAGCATGTCGGGGAGCCGCCGCGCTGCAGGTGACCCAGGACCGTCACGCGCACATCCACCTTCAGCCTGTTGCGGATCAAGTCGCCGAAGACCAGACCAGGGGAATCATTCCCGCGACGGTGCATCTTCTCGTCGTCGTTCTCGAGCTTTGCCTCGGCCGCTTCCGCGACCACAGCGATGCTGAAGGTGCTGCCGCGGGCGTAACGCTGCCTGATATATTTGAGTGCGGCGTTCACGTCGTAGGGAATTTCCGGGATCAGGATGAGATCGGCCCCGCCGGCGATCCCGGCCTCCAGCGCGATCCAACCCGCATTGCGTCCCATCACTTCGAGCACCATCGTGCGGTGATGCGCTTCGGCGGTCGTATGCAGCTTGTCGATCGCGTCGGTCGCGGTGGTCACGGCGGTATTGAAGCCGAATGTGACGTCGGTAGCCATCAGGTCGTTGTCGATGGTCTTGGGTACGCCCACCACCGGCATGCCCTTCTCGAAGAAGCGTTGCGCGATGCCCATGGTGCCGTCGCCGCCGATCACCACCAGCGCGTCCAGCCCCAGAGCCTCGTAGTTCTCCATGCACTTGTCGGACAGGTCGAGCATGGTCACGCTTTCATCGAGATTCCTGTATTCATACTCGAAGGGGTTGCCACGGTTGGTGGTGCCCAGCATCGTCCCGCCCTTGGGCAGAATGCCGCGCACACTGGCCTCGGTCAGGTTGATGATGCGCCGGGTGTCGATCAGGCCGGAGAAGCCGTCCACGATCCCGATGACATCCCAGTTAAAACGTTTGCGCGCGGTTTTCACCACGGCCCGGATAACAGCGTTCAAGCCCGGCGCATCACCGCCGCCGGTTGTGATTCCTATCCGCATGATGCCGCCCTCATGGTCAAAGCGAATGTGCGCCATTCGCCATTTTTTGTGTTTCCGCCGCGTGCATAATATACTCAATACGCTCTTGACTGCACACACCTCAGGATCGATTGACCCAATCTTCTGAGAAATCCATGGCGTGAGAATGAGGAGTGCTCTCGAGACGTCTCGGCGGAGGTGCTACATCTGCATGTATACTTCCTGGTCCAGTTTTTTCCAGTGGATGGAGTGGACGAAGCGGTCGAGATCGCCGGTCGACAGGTTCAACTCCCGGACGTAATTGGCGAGGTGTTTCGTGGAAAAGCGTTCGATCTCCAGCCCCGCCTTGAACTTGGTCACAATCAAATCAGCAATGTGAATGAGGTAGGCGAGCTGCGAACCCGGCTCGCATTCATGCGGCGCATGGTGAAACCCGATGGGGCAATGGAATTCCTTCGGCAGGTTCCAGGTCTGGGCCAGTTGCAGCCCGATCTCCTGGTGATTCATGCCGAACCAGGCAGTCTCCACATCGATCACCGGCATCTTCCGCAGCATGACCTTTTGCAGGAAGCGCTTGTACTGACGGGTGATGAACTGGTCGAGCACCACCTTGCCGATATCATGCAGCAATCCCGCTGTGTAAGCGATGCTGGGATCTTCGTTGTCGAGGGACATGCTCAGCAGCTCGGCCACGCGCGCGGTATACAAGGCATGGTGGTACATGCCGCCTTTGCGCAAGGAATACCCGTTGGTCGGGATGGCGTTGAAATAGGGCTCAATGGACATCGCCAGCAGGATTTGCAGGAACCGTTTTTCGCCGATGTAAGTAAAGGCGTGATCCACTGTTGAGATCTGACGCTTGGGCGAGTAGAGTGCGCTGTTGCAGATCCGCAGGACGCGCGCGGTCAATACCTGGTCAGTAGACACCAGGTTGGAGACCTCCCTGACAGAGTAATCCTCGTCGGACAGCATGCCCATCACTTTGATGGTGACCTGCGGAATCGGTTGAATGTTATCTACAGCTTGCAGGACGATTTCTTTGTTGACCAGCTCTTCGGTATCCTCTTTCAGGCTGTCGATATGCGCCACCGATTCGATGCTGCTCTCGAAACTGTCCAGGTTAAGGCAGGCGTGATAACCGAAATAGCCGCCGGTTTCAGCATGGGCGATACGAATGCCGCTGCCGGCGAGGGTGCGTTTCACCACCTCCACCGTCTTCCCGCCGAAATCCAGAATGGGTTCGTTGCGTACGATCGCGCCCAGCAATGCGCCGCCGGCGATGACCGCTTCCATGTGTTCAGTACGTGCGCCGGCCTTGTGCATCGCCTCGATAAAGTTCGGCATCCCGTGGGAAGCATAGGTTGCATCCTCACTATGCAACGGGGAGTTGGAGGGAGGTTCAGGCAGGATGGCGTGATAGAGACCGCCCACTTTCGCGTGACGGTCAATCAGGATGATCGCCACACAGGTGCCGAGGATGGCGCCGATCTGACGGTTGCCCTGAACGTCGACGACGAACTCCCCGGCGGGAATATTCTCTGAATGAAGGCAATTTATCTTCTGCCGATTCACAGTACCCTCGTCTGAAAGTTGCAACGGCTCTGTCGTTTCAGTCTACACTCTGTTAGTATACGGTTTTTCCGGGGCGGAGAACAGAGAGCGTTTTTCGAATCGGATGTCCCCCGGAACTGGGGAAGCAGCATCGAAGGCATTATCTTAGTTGACTTCGAGGACGACAATCGGGAGTCAGGATGACAGACTTTGTATTGGATGTGAAGGACCTCCGCCGCAGTTACGGGGAGCTGGAAGCGGTGCGAGGCGTATCGTTCCAGGTGGCGAGCGGCGAGATCTTCGGCATGGTCGGCCCCAACGGCGCCGGCAAAACCACCACCGTGGAGTGCATCGAAGGGTTACGCACTCCCACGACAGGCGACATCGAGTTGTTGGGGATGAACCCGGCGAAGCAGGGAGAAAAACTGAAGAAACGTATTGGCATGCAGCTCCAGGAAGCGGCGCTGCCCGACCGGTTGCTGGTCTGGGAGGCGCTGGCGCTGTTTGCCTCGTTATATAAGAAGACACTGGAGCCTGACGCTCTTCTCGCATCGGTAGGCTTGGCCGAAAAGAAGCGAGCCGCGTTTTCCAAGCTTTCCGGCGGGCAGAAACAACGCCTGTTCGTCGCACTGGCGATGCTCAACGACCCGGAAGTGGTATTCCTGGATGAACTGACCACCGGGCTGGATCCTCACGCCCGGCGCATGATGTGGGAGCTGGTCGAGAACTTGCGTGACCGTGGAAAAACGATTGTATTGACGACCCATTTCATGGAAGAAGCACAACGCTTGTGCGACCGGGTCGCCATTCTGGATAAGGGGCAGATCATTGCGCTGGATTCGCCGGCGAATCTGATCCGCCAGCTCGGAGTCGAACAGTGTGTCAGTCTGATGATACAGCCCGAGAAATCCCTGGAAGCGCTTGAACAGCTTGAGAGCGTTCAACGTGTCGAGCGGAGTGGGGAGAAAGTCCGGGTTTATGGCTCCAGCGAAGAGCTGGTTGTCCATGTCGTCCAAGCGATGGTGGAGGCACAAATCCCGATTCGCGAGCTGCAGACCGAGCAGGCGACCCTCGAAGACGTGTATCTGCATGTAACCGGACAGGCGTACCGCAAGAACGGGGAGGCGGCGGCATGAAAGCGTTGATGACCCTTACCTGGATCCAGATCAAGCTGTTTGTCCGAGAGCCCGCCGCGTTTTTCTTCACCCTGGCGTTTCCCGCGCTGATGTTGCTGCTGATGGGAGGCATCTTTGGCCGGGGCAACGAGATCATCGAAGGCTATCTGGAGAACTTCGGAATCGTCGACGCCATGGTTCCCGGCTTCATCGGCATGGCGATTGGTACGGTCGCGCTGATGGCCATCCCGGAGGCGACCTCCACAATGCGTGAGCAACACATTTTGCGTCGATTCCACGCCAGCCCTCTCAAACCGATGACCTATCTTGGCGCCGATCTGCTGTCGTACTTCATCACGACCGTGCTCGGCGTCATTATCCTGATTCTTATCGGGATTCCCGTTTTTCATCTGCGGATGCCGGCGGATGTCGTGGGAGTGGGGCTGGCGTTTATGCTGGGTACGCTCTCTTTTTTCGCGTTCGGCTACCTGGTAGCCGCGATTGCGCCCACCTCGCGTGTCGCACAGGTCATCGGCAACGTTCTCTATTTCCCCAACCTGTTCCTGTCGGGGGCGACGTTCCCCGTGGAAACACTGCCTGCAAGCATGAAAGCGATCTCCGACTTCATGCCGCTGACGTACGTGGTCAATATTCTGAAAGGACAGTGGCTGGGGGAGAGCTGGGGGGACATGGTCTTCAGCCTGGTGGTTGTCGGTGCGATCCTGGTGGTGTCCGCTCTGATCGCTTCGCGCCTGTTTCGCTGGGAGTGATGTTCAGGGAAGACTGACCGGTTTACCGCTGAGCGCGTAAAGCACAATATTCGCGCCCATCTTCAGCGCCGCCTGGCGCTTCTCCGGCGGATCGTTGTGCACATCCGGATCCTCCCAGCCGTCGCCCAGGTCACACTCATACGTGTAGAACAAGACCACGCGACCATCCACCACAATGGCGAACCCTTGGGGAGGCTTGTTGTCGTGTTCGTGGATTTTCGGCAGGCCGTTGGGAAACTCATACGCCATATGGTAGATGGGGTGCGAGAACGGGAGCTCGACCAGATCATACTCGGGGAAGACCTTCTTCAGTTCACGCCGAAAGGACTCGTCCAGTCCGTAATTGTCATCCACGTGCAGAAAGCCGCCACCCATGAGGAATTCCCGCAGTCGTGACGCTTCCTCGTCTGAAAAGACCAAATTGCCGTGGCCGGTCAGGTACAGGTAAGGATGCGCGAAGAGTTCGTCCTCACCCGGGCTGACCACCTCTTCGGTCGCGGCTGTATTCAGCCCCGTATGCTCGCGAAGGAAGGTTTGCAGGTTGACCAGCGAAGAGGGGTCGCCGTACCAGTCCCCGCCGCCGTCATACTTCACACGGGCAATGGCGAACGGCGCCTCTTGAGTCGATGCAAGCTGCGAAAAAAGCAGAAATGCAATGAAAAAGCTGAAGAGGGAACGCATAAGGTGGAATCAATCTCCTGTCGTGTCCGGATAGGTGATACTGAACAGATCGACTTCATAGCTGCCCCGATGCAGAAACAACTGACCCACATCGTGTGCGTAAGCGTACCAGGCGGTGTCGACTTGAGTGGGATCGTTGTCCAGGGTATAGGTGCGGATCTCGCGTACAATGACAGCTTCCCAGGTGCCTGCGGGGACAGTGACAAGACTGTCCGTATCGTACACGGTCGCCTCGGCGACATAGGAGCTGCGTGGCATCATAATCCGTTGCGTCTCCCAGGTCCGGCCGGAGTCAGGTGGTACGAGGAAATAGGACTTCGGCTGGTTGATGCTGTCGGACGACGTCACAAACAGCTTGTCATAAGTCCAGTACATCAGCCAGCGCTCCACGCCGCCGTCGCCGGTGATCAGCACCTCGGCGCTGTCCAGGTAACCGGTAGTATATGAATTCACCACAGTGTAGGTGTACCGGATGCCCAGGCTTGTATCGTAAACCCATTCAATCCCCTGGGTAAGTGGGTAATACCGCCGCCACTCCTCGAATGGATCGCCGTCATCCGTATCGGTAACGGCGTTTTTGTCACACCCGGCGATTCCCAGCAGGGCCGGCAAGAGCAGGCCAATAACCAGCCAAGGGTGGATCTCAGAAAGGATACGGTTCGCGTCCCAGCTCATGTAAGACCTTTCTCAACAACGCCTTGCGCTCGGTATAGGGCAGGAAAGACGACTTGAAGCCCATGATGATCAGGTCTTCCAGATCAATCCGTGAGAAGCCCAGTTTCTCGTAGGCCAGCAACAGCTCACGGCTCACCGTGGTCGCGCTCATCAGGCGGTTGTCGGTGTTGATCGTGACACGCAACCCATAGTCAAAGTAGAAGCGTATGGGATGCTCGTCCAGCGACGGCACCGTGCCGACATGGACATTCGATGAGATACAACACTCGAGGGGGATGCGGTTGTTGTTCACATAATTTAATAAATCTCCGTCCTCTTTCAAACGGGTGCCGTGGCCAATTCGATGAGCGCTCAGGTCGTGGAGAGCCTGCTTGATCGAGTCCGGTCCCCAGGCTTCGCCAGCGTGGACAGTGGACTGGATGTTGTTGTTGCGAATCATGTAAAACGCTTCGGCGTGGTCCTTCGCGGGATACTGGTCTTCTTTGCCCGCGAGATCGAAGGCGAACACGCCGCGGTTCTTATACGCCACCGTCAACTCGGCCAGACGCAGCGAAACCTTGGGCTCGATCTGACGGATTCCGCAGACGATTACGCCGGTACGGATGCTGGTCTTCGCTTCGCCCCGCTTCAATCCTGTCAAAACCGCGTCGAGCACCTGGGTCAACTTCAGGCCCTTCTGCTGATGCAGGATGGGGGAGAAACGCACCTCCAGGTACCATACGCCGTCTTCCCAGGCGTCCTCACAGAGTTCGAACGCGATCCGTTCGATATCCTCCTCGTCCTGCATCACCGAGAGTGTGATATCAAATGCGCGAAGATAGTCCGCGAGACTTTTCACATGAGCGCCGGCCTCCACGATTTTCCGTAACCCTTCCGGATCCTTCGAGGGGAGGTCCACCTTCCGCTTCTCTGCAAACTCGAGCAGGGTGGAAACCCGCATGCTGCCGTCGAGATGGCAATGGAGATCCGCTTTGGGCATTGCCCGGATCTCGTCAAGAGTGATTTTACCGTTCTTTTTCGTTGCTTTTTTCGTCTCTTTTCCAGCCACGTTACGATCTCCAGGTAGCTTCCAAAATCTCAGTTGTTACGAAAAACAGTAACCTGTAGTGTACGCAACTTCCCTGGTTTCGGCAAGAGAAAAAACGGACCGGTGCTGCCACACCGGTCCGTTCAGCAAGGGGTGTTCCGTCCGTGCGGACGTCCCGTCGTTCAGGTATCTTCCGTCTCAAGTTTGTTCAGTCTGCAAACTGCCTTGGGAGTTTCAACGAGTGTCATTCCCGCGAAGCAGACTGGATCAAACTGTCCAACGAGTGTCATTCCCGCCTTCGCGGGAATGAGAGTGGTTTCGATTCTGCGACAGTCTGCTACGCGGGGTTGAGAGCAAATTCATTTGTGATACAGTCTTTCAAGCCGAGATAAGAGTGGATTCACTTGTGATACAGTTTTTCAAACCTGAGATGCGAGTCATATATTGTCCATCAGGCAAGAATCTCGTAATCGCCGGCCGCATGAAACATGGCGACCATGTTATTGGCGTCGTACGTGACCAGCCGGCGCTGGTGGGCAGGGATCTGCGTCATCCCGATGGCGTCCGGGATCTTGGGCTCGCCGGCCACATTCTGCTCCCGTATCCGCAGGTTGTAATTGATCTGAGGGTTTCCCGGCGCCCAGGCTCCACGGAAGTTAATCGCAGTGTAGTCCGCCATCGCCAGTCACCCGATCATGCCGGAAAGTGTGCGTTGCACCAGCTTTTCGCCGCTGGGAGTAAAGCCGCCCTCGGCGATGATAGTGCTCTTCAGACCCATGGTGCGCACCTCGATGGGATTGCTGACCCAAAGGAAACGGTGCTGCAATCCCAGCCACTTCATCACGGTCCGGAAAAACCATGGCGCTCCGGCGAAGACCAGCTCGCCATCCACCCGCTGCATATGAATCCAGACATTCAGCAAGCCGGCGAACAGGGTGGAATGGAGGAAACGCATGCCGCGCAGGTTGAGCACAATACGCCGTGCACCCTGCTCGATCTCGCGCAACATGATCTCTTCCAGGCCGCCCTGCAGGTCACGGTCAACCGCCGCTCCGACCTGGATGTACGTCGTGTATCGATCTCGCTTCACCGGATAGCTGGTCACCTTCATGGTCTCTCCTGTCTCTCAAGTCCCTCGGCTACATGCCGATAAGAGATATGTAGCAGTGTCTCTCCTGTGTACAGGGCAAGGCGTGTGCCATGGTTAGATTGCAAGCTCTGCTTAGCCTTATTGCATATAAAACAAGGCTTTTGCGTGTACGTCGCTCGCTGACTGAAAGCGAACTCTACTCTCAGGTGCTACGTAAACGTCTCGCCTCCCGCAACCTCCGATTGTCGTCCTACTCAATACCACCGGCTTCTTCTTTTCTCCAGGCTTTCTCGCAAACTTCTAAGATTATTGTTAACAAGTTCCTACTGGCGTATGGTATGCTTGATTGACGTCAAGCGACTGCTGGTGTCGGCAGGCCGGGGCTGCCAGTCAGTGAGGTCGGAGTACAGGGAGCGAGAAAGCCAATTGCTCAAGTTAAAGTGCGTGTTGAGGGATGGTTCGCGGATCGCGTGAGATCGTTGTGACGCCGGTAAAGGTTTCTCCGTTTTCGGCGATAGTAAAGGTGACGCCGTGGAAAACATCGTGGGAGTATGGTCGCGAGAGTGTCATCAGAAATTACGCGTTATCAAGGTGTTACGGTATCGCGTACCCCTCAAGCAGCGAGTACGGAATCGCTGAGCGGCACCCCTGCGTCTCGTTCAACCGCACCCACTGAGTCAAAAACGACCCATGCGAACTGGAACAATGCTTCCGGGCCCTCGATGTACCGCAAGGTGCAGGAGATGATTGACGGGGAAGGCGCAGGCGGCACCGCAGCCTCCGCCCGCAGCGCCGAAGAGGCTCGTCACCACGGCATCGGCCGCAGCATTGATAACTACGCCTGACCGGACATTGGGCTGATCGATTCATGTGCTCTGAACGATGTTTGCCCCGGGAAGCTTGTCGTGAGCGGCACGACTTCCCAACGTTCCCAACGATGAACACACCTTAACCCCGATATTTTACGAAAGAACCACGGCAGTGGTTCACTGACATATCCCAAGGTATGCCCCGTCAGTTTGGTGCGCACCCTGGGATACGGGTGTTACCTGTTTGTTTCCAGTATATTGGAAGGTGAAGTATGAGGCTCGCCGATGCCGTTCTGTTCTGCTCTTTACCCTTACCAGGCGATAGCGCCATGGGCTTTTCACGAATTATCACGATAACGGGTTGCTTTTCGGATTTCGCTCTGTATAGCTTTATTCAGGTTACTCAGAACAAACCAAGTTGTATTGGATACACCCGCTACACTTAAGGTAATTGTTTACAAATAGTTATCGTGAGGCCTCAAATGAAGTCCGTTGCTCGCCACACTGTACACACGATCCTCTTCAGCTGTTCCGTAGTAGTTCTCTGTCTACTTTTTTGTCCCACTACCTCGCTCTTTGCGCAATGGTATACAGATCCTGCACAACCAACACTTCTCCCACTTGGTGTCTACCACCCCAAGCTGATCGCTGACCGGGAGAATGGAGCGTACTTGATATCCACGGATCGAGGAAGTTTGCCCTATTATATTTTCCATTTTGATTCTGCGGGTTACTCCACCCTTCCCGACAGCCTTACTGTGCTATTTGGAGATACATTGCCCTACCATTCTTATGGCATCCAAGCGTCACCAGTTGCTACTTCTGACAACGGATTGGTCTATTTTATAAGGCGATGGGATGATCAGCAAGAATTGATTGACAGTCGGATGGTTAAAATCCTTCCTGATGGCACTTTCCCCTGGACAAACATGGGCATAGCCCTATCGGAAGATTGGCTTTTTCGTGATCTGGTAGCAGCTGACAATGGCGGAGTTTGGATTGTACTTGATTCACCTGTCAATGAATTTACGAATTTTCATGTAGTTAAGCTGTTTGCGGACGGTTCTGTCGATTTCAACGATCCAATCGAAATTTGCTCCTATGACTATCATTGGGGGTATTCTACCCGCAATGTTATAACAGATCAGGAAGGCGGATTCTATTTCTTCCTTTTTTCCTCCCATGGCTTGGACCCTGCGGGATTATACGGCAATCATTTTAGTGCCGATGGAGAAGGTGTTTCTGATTCAGGTCTTGTATTTTTATTGCCTCGTGAGGATTGTTCCACTTTAACCCTGTCATTGAACGAAGATAACAGTGTAACGCTGATGTGTAATTACGTGCCGATACCCCACGCGAATAATTCGATTTTAACCCGTATAGATGAAAACCTTCAATTTGTCTGGGAAGATACATTGGTTGAATCATTTGACGATTCAGCGTTTGGAGCAATTAGTGATATTCAACCTGATCACCACGGTGGCTTTTGGTACAAACGTCCAGGAGCAGAGGTTCCTTTTACACCCTATTGTATAGGACATGCAAATAATGCTGGTGACATCATTTGGAATGCATTCGAGGATTCAATTTGGCACTATGAAGTGTCACAAGGACCTTCGCTTTATGAATGGTCAACATGGCGATCTGATGATTATTCGTTTGCAGAATGGGGATTTTTCAAAGTCGATGACGTATTCAATCTGGCTTGGGACTCAACGATGCAGGTGCTTGCCTATCAGGCAGAATCGTTTGCGGTAGCTCCATCGTTAGATGCAAGAGCTGCTGTGACCGATGGACGGGGCGGCCTGATTTTCACAGGCTTGGTTGATGTGTCTACGGAAGACTATAAGAGTACTATTGGACGCATTACTTCAGATGGAGTGCTTGGCTCTGATAACTCTATTCCCGAACATCCCAATCGCTTACCTGAAGTACCTACAGATTTCACTGTTATCCATGCCTATCCTAATCCATTTAATAATGATGTAAAAATCACCATTGATAGCGACGAGTTGATTAGATCCGTTACTATTTACAATATGCTGGGTCAAATTGTGACATCATTCAATCTAAATAAGACTTCTCATCATTATAATATCATCTGGAATACCAATAGTACGAGAGGAACAAAGTTGTCTTCCGGTACATACATTATTACAGTTGTTACAAGCGACCATACATTCAGCAAAAAGATATTACATTTGCAATAGTTGTCAATTTCACCGTACAATAAGGGAGATTACCATTAATTGCTTTACAAATTAGCAAGTCAGTGTAATATTGTTTATTATAGTTTTAAAGAACATGTCTTTTGCCTATTATTGAATGTCCGAGACTTACCGTTATAAACAGGGCTATAATAGCACTTATAATGTATATCATGAAGCTGGCGCCCTTATCATTATACCCCCACATCCTTCAACCCCGGCAGCAGGTGGCATAAAACGACAACAAACTGCCGCCATATGATTCCAAGCCGAAAATCAGTCAAACCGATTTTTATCAAGGGTTGTGTTGACAAAGCATGCCTACTCGTGAAACATCCGGGTTAAAGGTTGGCAGAGGCGGTTCATCGCTGCCCGGGTCTAAACGAGGAACAGATATAGTATAAACCCGGGTTGTGATCGGAGGAAGGTGTGAGACGTTCCCGGTTCGTTCATTGCAATGGTGAATTCGTTTCCAGGAGTCTCGCATCAAACTGAACGGGGCAAAACACATAGATCCCTTTACTTCAGGTGATCCGAATCACTGGCATAGTTCCAGGTTTGAATCCCCTCCTGCGTGACCAGCGCACGAATCAGCCGAGTGGGCTCCACAGGCTCCGGTTTCACCACGAACGCCTCTTCAAACCGTGACACCGCCTTTTCGCAGGTCGCCTGATCCTTCGCAAAGATCCGCGCCATGGTGTCGCCTTTATTTACTGCCGCGCCCACCTTGGCGTCGAGCACCATCCCGGCGGTGGGATCGATGACATCGTCCGCTTTGCGACGTCCGGCGCCCAGCGAGATACACGCATAGCCGATTTCCCGCGCATGGATTTCATGGATGTAGCCATCTGACGGGGCTTTTACCGGGAGCATCTCGGCCGGCGGATAGGGATCGGCTCCGGCCTCCAGAGCGTTGGGATCCGCGCCTTGAGCGATGGCGACCTCGCAGAATTTCCGGTAGCCTTCGCCGGAGTGCAGAACGTCTTTGACCTGACGGATCCCGGCGGGAATCGAGTCCGCTTTGCCGGTCAGGTGCAGCAGTGTCCCGCCGAGCCCAAGGACGAGTTCGTGCAGGTCCTGCGCCGCCGCTTCGCCGCGCAGGTAGAACAGGCTCTCTTCGCTCTCCAGCCAGTTGCCCACCGCATGCCCGAGGGGCTCATTCATGCTGGTGATCAGGGCGGCGGCGTGCAGCCCGAAGGCGTCAGCGGTCTGCACCAGGCGCTGGCCCAGTTCGCGCGCTTCCTCCTCGGTCTCCATGAACGCGCCCTTGCCGCATTTCACATCGAACACGATTGCGTCGATGCCCTCGGCGATCTTCTTGGACAGGATGGAGGAGGTGATCAGCGGGAGGGAGCGGATTGTTGCGGTCACATCCCGCAGGGAATACATCAGCTTGTCGGCAGGCGCAAGCGATTTCGTTTGCGCGCCAAACGCCAGGTCGTGCTCGCGCACCATCGTCTTCAATTGGTCGATGCTGAGGTCCGTACGGAATCCGGGGATGGCTTCCAGTTTGTCCAGGGTGCCTCCGGTGAATCCCAGCCCGCGGCCGGTGACGGTCGGCACGGCCACTCCGCACGCCGCCACAAGCGGAGCCAGCATCAGCGTGATCTTGTCGCCGACCCCGCCGGTGCTGTGCTTATCTCCAATCGGCATGCCCAGGTTCTCGAACCGGATCCGTTCGCCGGTGTCGATCATGGCTTCGGTAAGATCGGCTGTCTCCTGGACCGTCATCCCTTTGAAGTAGACCGCCATCATCCAGGCGGCGAGTTGCGCCTCCATGATGTCGCCATCGACAGCGCCCTGGATGAATGCCTGGAGTTCTTCCGGCGTATGCGCCTCGCCGTGTTGTTTCTTGAGGATCATCTCGTAGGGGATCAGCATACCATCGCTCCTGTCGAACAAGTAAACCGTCAGTATAAGGTACGGAGCACGGGAAAGGGAAGTGTAGGAATGCCGGGCGAGATCAGGCCGCTTGAGTGCTTGCCTGGTTTCCAGCGATCATGGTCTTGATGCGGTATTGCAGGGCGGAGTCTTTTTCTTTTGGGAGGTTGATCCAGCGGCCTCGCATCACAGCGGACTCGTTGTCTTTGTTGCGGTTGACCCAGAGCACATAGAACTCGGCATCGCGCAGAATACTCAGCTCTTTGGATTCGGGTTTTTCCACGATATACCGCGCGACGGCGGCGATGCCTTCAACGGGGGTGATAAGCCGGATACCGCCCAGGGACACGTCCTGGATACGGGCCTCGTAACTCTTGGAACCATCGGGACGGCGCAGCAGAACCGGGACGTCCAGGTTGATCCGGGTATGACGGCGGCGGTTCTTGGACTTGCGGCTGATGCCGAGGGTGGCGCCGGCGATCTGGTTCTTCTGGTACTGATAGCCGAAGTACATCATAACCATGAAGATCAGGCAGACCACGAGAATCCCGATCAGATTCAGCGTCGCTGATCCGCCGGTCAATCCTTCTCGAATGGCTTCCAACCGTTCTGCCGTCATCGCCCACTCCTGTTCATGACAGTCTACCCCGGGTCTTCAAAGCTCTGTCGCATTCGTGCCGGAAACGGAGGAGATCCCCGCCTGCGCTGGGGATGACATCTTGAGAATTGTGCCTCGCGAAGCGGGCTTTCATTTCGCGCTTATTTTCGCTATTCATTTCGCGATTATACCTAATATACATATCGCGGGGACAAAACCCCAACTTGAATCTCAAGCGTTTCTATTTGCTTTCTGCGGTTTCGGCAATACCCGGAACGGGTTGAAGTAGATCCAGCCCTTGCCGTGCCGGTGAACCTCAGCGCGCCACACGCCAGGCTGATTCTTCGCCACATGATTCAACCCGCGTCCTTCTTCCATTGCCACCAGCTCACCGTCACACAACAGTCGAATCGTGGCTTTCAACGGTGTGCGGACAACAAACTCGATTTCGTCATCCGTCGCGAGTGTCCGAAGCGGCCAGTGCTTCCCGCCGTTTACCCGTGCGAAGAAACGCGCACCGGTGGCGTCGCCCACCCGATGGTTCGCGCCGAAGTGCCGCCCGCTTCGCAGCGCCGTAAGCACTTGAGCCTTCGCCGTCTCATCGTCCGGACTCAGCGGTTCAGGCAGCATCAGGTGAGTACGCAGGCTGCGGAACTGCACCTTGTAATGGAACACCTTTACATGGAACAGCCCCTTGAGAACCGGGTAGCGGATGGAATGAGCGTCCACCCCCACATAGCCTACCACGGGGCGCTGCAAGTTGAGCCGATCCCACACGGCCAGGGTTTGTGGATCGGGACGGGTCAGGCTCTTGAGTGGATGAACGAAATGCCTCAAGCGGTTGTCCGGCATCAGGCCTTCGGTCCACTGCGAGAGCTGGTTCCAGATCTCGACTCCATCAATGGGAGCGTCCCAGGCGGTCCAGGGGTAGGGTGGCATGTCCTCGAAGGCGTCTCGTTTTTCGTGAGGATGTGCGATGGCGCCGAAACCGCCCATTTCCTGTACTGCGGCTACGTAGCGCGCCGGATCGTCCTGGGGTGGGACTTGGTCGATCCCGTAGGCGAGGTAATGGTTGGGACCGTGCTCGTCGCCCAGCTCGCTGCCCACCAGGACCAGCACGGGACCGTGATAGCCCTCTTCGCCCTTGTCCAGCGCTTCGAGGTGTTCATGGTCGGTGATGATGAGCCACTGGAGGCCATGCTCGGCGGCGTACCCGGCGATCTGCTCAGTGGTTCCCGTGCCGTCGGAATAGTTGGTGTGGATGTGCAGCACTCCCACCGATTCATGGACCTGCCGACTCTCACCGGCCTTCGCTGTCATCTTAGAGCCCCAGATCCCGGGCGATTCCGATCATGGACGCGTTGGCCATCATCAGGAAATCATCCAGTTCGAGCCCGATTTCGCTGCATGCCGCCATCTGCTCACGGCTGGCGCCGGCGGCGAAACGCTTTTCGTCGAAACGGCGCTTGATAAAGCCCGGGTCAAGCTGCGCCAGTTTTTTCGAGGGGTGCATCAGGGCGCAGGCCACCAAGAAACCCGTGGTCGGGTCGGCGCAATAAATGGCCTTGTCCATCAGGCTTTCGCGAGGCGCATGGTCGGCATGCGCATGGATGGCGTGCTTGACCTCTCCGGGGACGCCGTCTTCCTGCTCCAGCCATTCCACTGTCAGGTAGGTATGCCTGTCGGGATCGTCCTGAGTCTTCTCGTAATCCAGGTCGTGCAGCAACCCCGCCAGGCCCCATACCTCAGGATCCTCGCCCAGGTGTTCGGCCAATCCGCGCATCACCGCTTCCACAGCGTAGACATGCTTGCGCAGGTTCTTATTCGGCAGGCTCTCCTTGACCAGGTGCATCGCATGTTCGCGAGGCATCAACTCCATGAAACACTCCTCGTTGCTGTCAGAAGGTGATCCGGATCCCCGCCGCAGGGCCATCGCCGGAGGGCGTGGCGCCCACGGTGGGATCGATTTCAAAGTCGTACAGATGGGCGTTCACGTACGAGTCAAACGTCGCCAGCAAGGTGACCCCCGCCGTCCACCAGATCAACCGGTTGCGGTCGCTCTTGTAGAAGTCGGCCAACCGCTGAGCCTGGGCTTTCTGTACTGGAGATTTCTGTTGGTCGATCTGCTCTTCGTACTCGTGATACCGGTCGTTCTGCACATAGACGCCATACCACATGCCCACGTCCACGCCGAAGAACAGCACTGCTTTCAGGTAGTTCTCAGTGTAGAACTGCCCGAGCCCGGGAACCGCGAAAGAAGCCAGCGCCGCCAGCGTGGGGTTTTTGGACATGGGTACGCCATGATCCATGCGTACGCCATCCACGCGCACCGAATCCTCGGTTGCGAGAGTATCCGGGGCGGTCTCCTCCTGGCCCGCCGCCGGTATCACGGCCAGCAGGCTCCAGAGCAACCCGCAGAGTACGAATCCGGCAACTGTCAGGGAACCAGAGCGATGCATTCCACCTCGACCAGGGCGTCCTTGGGCAACCGTGCGACTTCCACTGCGCTGCGCGCGGGCGGATCGTCCGCGAAGAACTCGGCGTAGATCTCGTTCATGGCCGCGAAATCGTTCATGTCTTTCAAGAAGACAGTCGTCTTCACGACATGCTCCAACCCGCTGCCGGCGGCTGCGAGCACGGCCTTCAGGTTCGCGAGCGCTTGGCGCGTCTGGGGTTGAATCCCGTCGCCCACCATCTCGCCCGTGGCCGGATCCATCGGAATCTGCCCGGCGGTATACATCAACTTGCCCTCGAACACGACCGCCTGGTTGTACGGGCCGATCGCGCCGGGAGCGTTGGGAGTACGGATAATGGATCTCATCGTGCCGTCCTTTTTGTTAGCTGACCAGAACACTGTAGTATAGGGCTGTGGCCCGCACAGCTTCAAGCGCCCGGATTGCGAAATTCTCTTGCAACAGGTGTTCCGCAGCTTGGGATTGGCGGGTGAAAACCTCTATATTCCAACGATAACTCGCGATGGAATCACACCTTCATTTACCACACCATACTCGGCGCAACTTGGGAGCCCAGCATGCGACACAACACGCCGTCAAACCTGTCCACACGCAGCATACCTCTGCTCTTGCTCGCCGGCCTGCTCGCCATCGGCGTTGGTGGTACAGTCTCCGCGCAACCTCTCCACGTAGACATTTCGGAGCAGGAGGGAGGCCTCTACCTGGAATGGACTCCGCCGCCCGGACAGGCGCGCTGGGTCGTGCTGCGCTCCCTGGATCCGAAAATGCTTACCCCCGATACTCTCGCCTATACTTCCCAGCCGTACTTCTTTGATCCCAACGGCCTCTCGCAACCCGGCGAGCACTGGTTCTACCGGGTATTGCCCTGGCTCCCGGGACCGGTCCCCAACAACCCTGTCGGGATCGAGGATTTCGAGGACGGCTTCATCGAACTGTCGAGTTATCCCGACCAGGACCAGGATCCCAACGATTTCGGCATCTACGATGAAGGCGCGTTCGGCTCCACATACAGCCTGCGTCTGTATGGTAACACCTGGAAAGTACAAGAGATTGATACCATGGAGACCGATGAGTCCACCGTATGGGCGGTGGATCTCAAGTCCCTGGAGATTTCACGCTGGCAGATGATCGGCTTCGGCGACGGCGAAGACTGGATGTTCTACCTGGTCTGGGGCCAGGAATCGGCCAATACAGACCCGATTATCACTACCTACACCGGCTGGTTCCCGACGGAGGAGTGGGTGACGGTACATATGCCCATCGGCGAGGACTGGCACGGGCGCTTTGGAACCTATCCGGAAATCACCGAAGTGTATTACGTGAACGACGCCGACGACGGCATGAACGGCGAATGGCTGATCGACAATCTGCGCGACGCGTCCGATGCTGTCGCGCTTGCCCCCGGCGCCGGCTTCAGCTGGGAAGTGGTCCCGCCGGCCCGTGAGGATTCCATCACCTATCGCTTCTACAACCTGTCGCGTGACGATGACAGCAACGAACTGAACTATCTGTGGAGTTTCGGCGACGGGACAGTTTCCACCGCTGAAAACCCCATCCATACCTATCCGCGTGGCGGCCGCTGGCCGGTCTCGCTACGTGTCAAGGATGATCAGTACAACTGGGATCTCGCGTCGGAAGCTATCGTCGACAGCCCACTTACGCTGCAATCCGACTTCACCATGAGCTTCGTAGGCGATGTCATGCTGGGGCGCGGCTATCTGAATAATGGCGGCTACATCGACACTTACGGTGTGGACTACATCTTCGATGATGTGCAGGAAACCATTTCCGCCGCCGACCTCGCGCTGTGCAACCTGGAAAATCCCGCCACCTGGGCGACGACAGAGCACCCGACCAAGACCATCTGGTTCAAGATGCGGCCGGAGGATGTGGTCGGGGTGGCCAATGCCGGTTTTGATTACGCTACCTTGGCTAATAATCACCTGATGGACTATATGATTCAAGGAATGCATGAGACCCAGAACGCGCTCGATTACAACGGGATCCTGTATTCGGGGATCGGCGACAACGATGTGGAAGCACGGATGCCGTTGTACCTGTCCTATGGCGGGAAAAGCGTAGCGGTGCTGGCAAGCTGTAACCGTGACGGGCACTACAACTGGGCCAACCCGCAGCCGTTTCTGGATGCCGGCCGGGACCGTCCCGGTTTCGCCCTCTGGAACCGGACGTACATTGAGACGCAGGTTCCACAGGCCGCTGAAAACGCTGATATCGTACTGGCTTACGTCCACTGCGGCAGCGAGTACTCACGTATCCCCAAGGATGGCGACAAGCAGGGAGCCTACTTTGTGGATGAGGTCGGCCAGGACGACGACCTGGTCGTGTTTGAGTTGCTGCCGGATTCCGGCGAAGTGGCGCTGCGGCATTACGCCATCGACCAGGGCGCGGATATGGTCGTGGCGCACCATCCGCATGTCATCCAGGGCTGCGAGATTTACAACGGCAAGCTGATCGCCCATTCGCTGGGGAATTTCGTCATGGATCTGCAATACAACGAGACCATGCCGACCATGATCCTGGAAACCCATGTCGGCGACACTGTAGACGCCGCGATTGTACGTCCCGCCTGGATCGAGGAGTGGATCCCCAAGATGGCCTCCGGTGAGTTCGCCAACAATCTGCTGGACTACCTCACTTACTACAGCCGGCTGCTGAACACACACCTGGTGCGGCTTCCCGGCGACCAGGCGCCCATCGCACACGTCATGTGGGATACCACCTACGCCCGCGATGAAGAGCAGCATTCCACGTCTGTCGAGATACATGACGTCGTCGGTCAGTACCGCAGTCGCCCCATCAAGATGGAAGGCGACGGGTATACATCCCGCGTGGAAGTAGAGGATCTTGGCGGTACTGTGATGGTGCGGTATGGCCGAGATATCCTGCTGTGGGGCAACATGGAAGATGAGGGCGCGCAGCCCTGGAACCTCAATTCAAACTACGAAGACTACGACGATACGTTTTCCCACAGTGGCGAACGTTCCATCCGGCTGGGCGTACCTTCCAACGCCGGCGACAATTACGTGACTCTCTTCGAGCGGCGTGTGCGCATTTACCCCGAAGGTGAACAGCACAGCTTCCTTGGCTGGATCGCCACGGAGAACGCCAACGATGCCGAGTTCCAGGTCCGGTTCTACGAGGACCGGGGCGACGGGTACGCGAATCAGGAAGAAATCCCCGTCAGCCTGGATGGCGACAATGATTGGACCGTAGCCTGGGAGGACTTCGACGTCCTGTTCGACACGCGGCGCTACCTGAACATCCGGCTGAGCGTGTATCCGCCCAACAGCGGAGTGGCGGAGGCGTGGTTCGACGACATGGCGTTCATCTGGTGGGAACCGTGGCAGGAAGTGGACGGCGACGGGGGAGTGGACTTGCCTTATCCCAGCGGCCACCGCTACGTGCAGATCCGCAGCACCGAAGACGCCGATTCGCCGACTCTGTATTGGACCAACGAATGGCCCGCGGACAACAATATGTGGTCCGGTGTGCATCACAACCAGGCACAGGGGATGAGGTAGCACGCGAGTCCCGCGCGTGATTCGAGTCGGTCAGCCAGCGACAATGAGAGTCGTTTGTAGCGTCCTCGTACTGTCTTTCCCGTTGCATCCCCGCCTTATCCCCCGTATATTGCCTGCACTAAGGGGTTCACCTGAGACGCTCGTTTAAGTCACGGGCAACGATGTAGTCGTTGGGGTGGAGGCGGGGGCAACCGCGCCGTCATCCAGCACCGTTTTCAGGTTCTCGTTCATGCGATTGAGCATCTCGACGAGGTGAACCACCCGCTGGTGGGGGAGGCCGTCGAGGGTTTGCTGGATCACCGTGGTCGTGGTCGTGATGACATCCCGTTGGATGCGCCGGGCGCGTGAAGTGAGGGTGTAAAGGGAGCGGCGTTTGTCGCTCTTGTCCTGCTGGATTTCGATTAATCCGTCACGCTCCATACGCCTGAGAGTGTTCGCCATGGTTGGCTGTTCCACCAGGTTCCGTTCACACAATTGACGTTGCGAAAGCCCGTCTTCTTCGTACAGAGAAAAGAGGGTCGGGAGCTGACCGAAAGTGATACCATAAGGAAATAACGCACGGTCGAGCGCCAGTTGCAGCCGGCGATTCAACAGGCCCGACAGAAAGAGCAACGACTGTTTTCGGTCAAAACGCATCTGGTTCTCCTTGTGAAGCTGTAGTGAACAGCACCCGATTCTCTGCTGTTTTCTGTGTTCGAACTATCAAGACATTACCTGCCTTCAAGCTGTTGGTTTTCCTCACAGAATCCCGCTGTCGCGCATATGATTCGCGAGATCCAGCTCGCTTTTTTCAGCTCAAAACCACACATTCGAGCGTCTCTATTTCGAGCAAAATCAGAGGCTTGATTAATCCAATGCGAAGCGACCGGCTGGCAGGCGGCTCTACCGACCTCGTGCTTGCGCTCCCGGGCCTGAAATCCCCTCCCGGGATTTCTCGCAGACTAACCTTCAGGTCGTCAATACTCTGAAAATTCCATAGCAGGCAATATAAAATTGCAACGACGGCGTGTAAAGAGGGCGGGGGAGACGAGGCGACTGAAAGGCAGGCTTCTTACTCACATCTCTGTCAATTGACAATTCGAGGGGGAGAAATGGCTCTAATTGCACGCTTCGATATGGATTTCGGTCGCCATTGCCGGCAGTGATTGCCGATAGGATCCTGCGCCTGCGGCATGGCATTGCTGACGCCAATCGGGTGATGAAATCCGATATGGCTTGCAGTAACAGTTACCGGTTTCAGCATCCAGGATCGTTTCCAACTGGTTGTTGTGGACGCAGACAGGTCCTGCATTGCAGTGGCAAGTAACCGGTGTGATGGCGCGGAACCGTTGGTGTGTTTGCGTTGAGGTGTTGCAGTGAAGGTGGTGAAGTGGGATCAAAAGGCGCCGGCGAATGCAATATGTTTCAGTGGTCGTCTTTCTGGATTCCTGCTTCCCAGACCGTCATATAGTAATGCTCGAATGAAGTGTCCCATGATGTCATTCCTGCGGAAGCAGGAATCCGGAATAAGCAGCGATTCAGAGAATTTTGTATGTCCGATTCCTTGCAAGAAACCCTATAAATAGCGCAACTCGTGACCGTCTATCCATGCGAACGAGAGACAGACTGTGAGTGCGCAACGAGTGTCATTCCTGCGAAAGCAGGAATCCAGAATAAGCAGCGATTCAGAGAATTTTGTATGTCCGATTCCTTGCAAGAACCACTATAGTGCCCGTTCAGATCAAGTGGACTCGTTGACTTGAAACCCGACAGAGAACTGTCGGGCCAAACACCTGCTGATTCAACACTCAAACTCGATCTGATCTGGCAATAGGGCCTGTTGCACGAATTCTGATGTCTCTCATTCCAGCGAAGGCTGGAATCC
>CAZYOC010000018.1:0-28363 GCA_964648415.1 uncultured bacterium
CACCTAAATGCAAAAAGTTCTCGCATGACGGAGCAATTTCGGGAATCGCTATAGTACAATCTTCTCTCGGTCGGATGATGTGTTTCACTGGTGCCACAGATCAGGACTACTGAATCAATTGCAGCTGCGAAATCGTAATCAAACTCCGGATCGTAGGGTGTACGTGCTATTTGTTGGGGGACAGGCCCTTGTGTCAGATCATACACGAAATAATTCTGGCTATTTTTTATTAAGACATAGCGATCTTGAAATGAAACAAATAACTTTCCGGTTGGGTTGTAAAACTCGCTACGGGTTTGATCAAATAAGAGAGTAGGTGAATAGATATTGTTAAAATCAAAGAGTCGTGTGTGAGTTGCAGAACCCGATGAAATGAAGAAATAAGGGCCGGATGCAGAACAGGAATAATTGATTGATGAGATACTGAACCCAGTCCAGTCGAATTCGAGCTCATGTTCAAAGAGAAGCATGTCATTCAGTGGAAGGTCTGGATCAAAATAGACAGCGCGAGGGACTGGAGTGGGAATCTTACTGAAGGCAAGGAAAAGTGAGTCGTGTAGAATCTCAATTCCGTAATAGTCGCTGTACACATAGTCATCTGAGGACCATGTGTAGGCATCTTCGATTCCAAAATCTTCATTGACTCGAAAGAATCGGATATAATCATCGTCATCGACAAAGGCGATGGTGTTCCCGATCTTCCTTGGTGGGCATCTCATGTTTCCAATGAAACCCGTTATATGCAAACTGTCTGTCTGAATCGGCTGCCATGGGTCCGACACATCAAAGATCTTAACCTCAGGATTCCAATCACGATCAATCGTAATGATGTGATCTTCAAAAATACCGGTACTGGCGTTGAAATAGAGGTCAGGAGTTTGCCACGTTACCAGTGGATTGGTAGGATCATG
Organism: uncultured bacterium; assembly: GCA_964648415.1. GTDB lineage: Bacteria > Electryoneota > Electryoneia > Electryoneales > Electryoneaceae. Next base: position 912 of record CAZYOC010000018.1, read on the forward strand.
AAAACTCAGAATTCCGTTATTGAATACAAGCAGACTGTCTTCAGATATGCAGTATCCTCGATTCATCCAGGCATCCAACCGTCCCTCAAATAGCATAGAAAGACTGTCACCATTGCGTTCTGCAATATATAGGCGATTGTCACACCAGATCGCAAGGCTGTCTAATACTTGAAAAAACCGCCCGCCATTTGCGGTCAAACCAGGTAAAGTATCGCAGGGAATGATTTGATCCTCCATATGCTTGTAAAGTACCAGACCGTAATCGAAGCAAATGTAAATGTAATCATCTCGAATTATTGGTTTTTCTGGGTTAACCTTGATAAAATAATCCCCTTGCCATTCGACCCCATGATCAAGCAGAGAACGAGTTTGGGAGATCGCTACGCCCGAACACCCAAACAGAAGGAGCACCAGAAGCATGCAGAGCTGAAAGGTCATTCGCGTGTTGGTGTGAGCAAGCAAACGGAGATCCTGTCGCCGAGGGAGGTGGTGGTGTTCAGCAGGTGTCATGGGGACTCCGTATGTCAGGGCGGATTTGTGTATCGTTATTGGACGTGATCGTTTCACTAAAGTAGGACGGTTGGCGAGGCGGTTGCAATAGATGAACACACGGAAGCCGGAAAACATGCTTCCTGGCGCGGCGAGACACACTGCTCCCGGATAAGCCTATCCGGGCTACCTCCACCTGCCACCGGCGAGGGCGCCGGTCCTGCACGAGTTGCGGTTCCGCACTCGCTGTTGTGTCAGTTCCTTAGAGTCGTTTGCGGAGAGCTGACACCAGCCTCTCCCGGATACGCCTATCCGGGCTACCTCCCCTGCGACCGGCGAGGGCACCGGTCCTACACGCTTGCCGACCCTGCACGCTCGTTGTGGCCTGTATCCACGCTCCTTGTCATCCTCGACCAACCTCACAAACTCCCACCCCCTTCGTTGTTCTCAAACAACCGCCTCCGTACCTTTCGATTTCGCTGAGACGGCAATAGCCGAGAGTTAGCCCTGGAACCCGAACGATGAACACGAGTACTACCGATACAGAAGCCAGAACCACGAATCCCTGCGGCGGGGACTGCCGGGAACGGGTCACCGATCCGAACGAGCCGACCAACATCGGCCGGGTCCAGATGATCCTCGCGGAGAAACGGACCTCACTGGCGGTGCTCCGCACGGGATTTGCGCTGGTATCTATCCCCATGTCGCTCGTGGCGTTCTTGATTGCCACGTCGAGATATTACGACATTCTGGCCAATCTGTATTTCGCGATTCCGCTATTCACGTTGAACACGATCCTGGTCGCGCTCGGAATCGCGTTGATACACCGTTCCTGGCGGCGTATCCTCCGGGAAGACAAGCTGATCGCGGACATCAAGAAGAGCTGTCCGCATCTGTCGAAGTACATCATCGATCAACCATAGGCAGCGAGCACCGCATGAGGATGGGGGTCAACATACGCGGTCGGTTCGCCGGACTGTTCCTGTCGGGAATGGTCCTGGTCTGCCTGTTGCTGCCCTGGAGTTCGCAGGCGCAGCCGGAAATCCGTGCGCTGGAAGCCTACTGGGCGGACGGCCTGGCCATCGTTCACCCCGAGATCCACAACCCCATGAGCAAGGAAGGCCGTGAAACCCTCATGGCCGGCAACCCGGTCGGGTATCGTGTCCAGATGGAGGTCCGCGGGAAGGACGGCACAGTGGATGTTGAGCAGGATTTTCGCATCGAATACAACATCTGGGAAGGCCGCTTCCGTGTCTACACACCCCAGGGGGCGGTGGTGATGACCAGCGGGGAGGCGTTGACCCGGTTCTTCCGTGACGATTTCACGCTGCTGCTCGGCGCGGACGACATACCGCGGCAAGGCCCCTGGAAGATCAACTGCCGCATCGGCGAGAACCTGCATCCGCGCCGTGAGGGTGAAAACACCATCGAACGTGAATTGAACTGGCTGGCGGCCTGGCTGTATCGTCGCGGCCGCACCAACGTCCTCTATAGCGACTGGTCGGAGACCACCACCCTCGAGCGGTTGGAAGCGCCATGAAACTCCGCTGGCGCATCATCCTGGCGTTGACTTTCGCGGCCCTGCTGCCGCTGATCCCCATGTGGATTTCGGTCACCTCCACCCTGCGCACCGGCATCCGCGCCTTGACGCCGGAAACCACCATGGCCGCTCTCGACGGCGGCATCCGCATCGCCCGTTCCCAGTACCAGACCCTGGTCCAGCAGCAATACTCCACCCTGCGGCAGCAGGTCCATTTCTTCGACGTGGAAGCGCCCGAGGAGTTCATGCCGCCCGCCATCACCCGCGATAACACGCTGACGTTGTACCAGTCCGACGGCTCCCGTTGGAAAGTCCTGCGCGGGGGTCAGTGGGTGGAGACCCTCGGCCCACCCGATCCCGCACGCGATTCCTTCACCGCGCTGCCGGAACTGATCCGTGCGGAGGTGGAAAAAGAGGGCTACAAGCTGGTGCTGGTGAAAGAGCTCGACGACGAGTTCCGCGCCGACGCCGAACGGCTCCGCGCCACCCTGGCCGACTGGACACAGCTCGCACCCGAACGCGAGCCGCTTATCAACAGCCTGGTCTACACTTTCATCCTGACCTACCTGCTGTTCGTGGCGCTGTCGTTCATCCTGGGCCTGCTGATGGCGCGCCGCGCTACGCGCAGAATCGAGCAGCTCACCGAAACCGCCGTGCAGGTCTCCGAGGGCAACGAAGAGGTCCGGACGGTCGTCAAAGGCAACGACGAGATCGGCCAGTTGGCGGCCGGCTTCAACCAGATGCTTGACCGCTTGCAGCGCAGCCGTAAGACCGCCGCCGACATGGAAAAGAAAGCCGCCTGGCGCGGGTTGGCGCGGGTGCTGGCGCATGAGATCAAAAACCCGCTCACCCCCATCCAGCTCTCAGTACAGCAACTGAGCGACTCCTACCAGGGAGATGATGAGCAGTTCGCTTCCACCCTCGCCACCACCCGGGAGATCGTAGATGAAGAAGTGGAGAGCCTGCGCAAGCTGGTGCGCGAGTTCAGCAGCTTCGCTCGCGCGCCCAGGATCGACCCCGCCGAGGAGGATCCCGCCGACCTGCTGGCCGATTTGCAATCGCTGTACGGCTCCAAACTGGCGGCTGTTAGCGAGCTGCCCGAGTCCACCTACTGCTTCGACCGTGAAAAGATCAAGCGCGCCCTGATCAACCTGCTGGACAACGCTTTCGCCGCGTCGGGAAAAGAAGCGACCGTCGAACTGCGCGCCCTCGACGAGGAGGAGTGCCTCGTGTTCGAGGTCGAGGACAACGGCCCGGGCGTACCTGACGCCCAATGCGAAAAAATCTTCGAGCCCGACTTCACCACCAAGCGCAGCGGGATGGGGATCGGTCTGCCCGTCGTACGAACCACAGCCACCCAGCACGGCGGCGATGTGATCTGCCTGCGGGGAAGCAAGCTGGGCGGTGCGCTCTTCCGTCTCCACATCCAGCGCTGCTCCGTAGCACCTTCCGACGACGAGTAATTGGCGTCCCGTTTGCATAGATTGTCTGCCGGAACACGGAGACTTCGGCCAGAGCCAGGTCGTTTCTACAGCCATTTCACGAGTTAACCCAACAAGGCCCGTTGACGATGTACAGTTCGCGACGAACCGTGCAGCAAAACACTACTCGCTCGGAAGCTCGCAAACAGCGTCATCCCGCATCTTCCCCCTTCGCATGGCCCGGTTTGCCGTTCGCTCCGTCCCAAACTCAAACGACCCTCGCCATGGATGCTACCATCGCCCTCGCATCCACTCTTGATAAGCAAGCCGGGAACACGAAACCCGACACGCTTTATGTCCAGATGGTATCGCTGTCCCCTTCGCGTCCATTGCAAACGTCTGAACGTTATCGAACCGCAAGCGAGGGGCGTATCGGGCCATGCCGCTCATTACTTTCGAGCAACCAGTATTCTTCCTTTTACATACACCAACCTGATTCAGGAGGCTACCATGCATAGGGTGGGCGCTCTGCTGTTGCTCATGACAGCGTCCCTGCTCCTGGCGGCAACCGCGTTCGGCGCGGGCTCGCCGGGGTACTACCAATTCCCGGATATTCACGGCGACAAGGTCGCATTCTCCTCAGAAGGCGACCTGTGGCTGAAAGACCTGACCGTCGACGGCCCCGCGATCCGGCTGACCCGTCACGACGGCGGCGAACGCTTCGCGCGTTTCAGCCCCGACGGCCGGTGGATCGCCTTCACCGGCGAGTACGACGGCAACGATGACGTGTACCTCATCCCCGTCTCCGGCGGCGCGCCGAAGCGACTCACCTTCCATCCCGGCCAGGATGTGGTGATCGGCTGGACCAACGACGGCAAACACATCATCTTCCGCACCGACCGTTTCCAGGCTGTGGACCACATGAAGCTCTACCTGGTCTCCCCGGAAGGCGGCTATCCGGAAGACATCGGCCTGGACAAGGCCTCGCGCATCAGCTACAGCCCCAACGGCGTGGACTTCGCCTACACCCGGATGCTGCGTGAAGACCGTCCCAACAAGCGCTATGTCGGCGGCTGGGCGATGGATGTCTGGACCGGCAACATGCAGACCCTGCAGTTCGAGAAACTGACCGATTTCGAGGGGACCGACTTCTTCCCCATGTGGATCGGCGACCGGATCTACTACATGTCCGACCGTTCCGGCCGGACCAACATCTTCAGCATGCTGCCCGACGGCGGCGACCTGAAGCAGCACACCTTCTACGAGGAGTGGGACGCCCGCTACGCCGCCACCGACGGCTCGAAAATCGTCTACCAGCTCGGCGCGGACATTTACGCCTATGACGTGGCCACCGGGCAGGACAACAAGCTGGACATCGTGCTCCCCTCCGACCAGTTCCGTGCCCGTGACCGCCGGATTGACGACCCCGACGACTACATCAGCGGCTACTCAATCCCGGACAACGGCAAGCGCCTGGCGCTGGCCGCTCGCGGCGAAGTGTTCACCTTTCCCGTGGCGAAGAAGGGCTACATCCGCCGCCTGACCAACACGCCCGGCGCGCGCGACAAGTACGTCGCCTTCTCCCCCGACGGCAAACAGGTGGCGATCATGAGCGACGCCTCCGGTGAGATGGAGATCTGGCTGGCTCCGTCCGGCGGCGGCGAACCCGCAAAGCAGCTCACCAAAGGCGGGACCATGTGGCGCAGCCCCATGAAGTGGTCGCCCGACGGCAAGTGGCTGCTCTTCACCGACAAAGCTTACGGTCTCTGGATCGCCGACGCCGAATCCGGCAAACTGACCCGTGTCAACGAAACCAACCCCTGGTACACCACCGCGGAAGTCTGGTCGCCCGACAGCAAATGGATCGCCTGGGTCGGCCAGGAAGAGAACGAGCAGGACATGGACGTGTTCCTGTACAACCTGGACACGAAAAAGCGCCATGAAATCGACCGGCCCATGACCGTGGAAAACAATGTGGACTGGGACGCCGACGGCAACTACCTCTATCTGCTCAGCGAGAACTGGTTCAACCCGGTGCTGAGCCAGGTTAACTCGACCTTCATCTACGACCAGACCAGCAAGATTTACATCGCCCTGCTCGCCAAGGACACCGAGAATCCCTTCGACCCGGTGCTGGTGGAAGCCTTTGAAGAAGAGGAAGAAGAGGCTGAAGCCGACGACGAGGAAGATACCGAGGACGAAAAGGACGAGTCCATCACAGTAGACCTTGACGGCCTGAGCGACCGCATTTATCCGGTCCCCATCGACGCGGCCAACATCGGCGGGCTGGTGGGCATTTCCGGCAAGCTCTACTACACCACCCGCGACAACAAGGGCATGATGCCGGAAGGCGGGCGCGGCGACCACACCCTCCACCTCTTCGACCTCGAGGAGAAGGAGAGCGAAGCGGTGACCAGCGGCTACCGTGCCTGGAGCCTGTCACCAAACAAAGAGAAACTGGTCCTCTGGCAAAAGAGCGGCGGGTTCGTGGTGATGGACGCCGGCGCGGCCAAGGTTCCCGACGAGGACGGCCACGTCAGCCTCTCCGGCTGGAGCTTCGAGATCGACCCGCGCGACGAGTGGGCGCAGATCCTCAAAGAAATCTGGCGCTGGCAGCGCGACTTCTTCTACGATCCCGACATGCACGGCGTGGACTGGGAAAGCGTCTACGAAGACTACAGCAGCCTGGTCCCCCGTTTGGGCGACCGTGAAGAACTCAACGATATCATCAGCCAGATGATCGGCGAACTGAGCGCCGGCCACGCTTACATCTTCGGCGGCGACCAGTTGAGCGGCAAGAGCTACGGCGTCGGTCGGCTCGGCGCGGACATCCAGGCCACCGGCAACGGCCCCATGAAAGTGACTCACATCCTGTACGGCGACGGCTGGGGCGATGAACCGGTCAGCCCGCTCAAGGGCAAGGTCGAGGTCGGCGAGTATCTTGTGGCCGTGGACGGCGTCCCGCTCGAGAGAGACACCAACATCTTCGAGCTCCTGCAGGACAAAGCAGGCAAGGAGGTGCTGCTGAGTGTCAACGACAAGCCCACCACGTCCGGCGCGCGCGACGTCCTGATCGAAACCATGCGCGGCGAAGGCAAGCTGCGTTACCTGGACTGGGTGCGGAAGAACCGGGAGTACGTCGATGAGATCTCCGGCGGCAAGGTGGCCTACGTCCACATGCCCAACATGGGCGGCATGGGGCTGTCCATGTGGGGCCGAATGTACTACCCGCAGGTGACCGACAAGGCGCTGCTGGTGGACGTGCGCTACAACCACGGCGGCTTCATCGCCACGATGGTGCTCAACCAGCTCCAGCACCAGGTCTGGTCGGTGGGCAAAGGCCGTGAGGGCGAATACGGGCGTGTACCGAACGACGCTTTCTACGGGCCGAAAGCGGCGCTGTGTTGCCACGAGACCTGGTCCGACGGCGAAACCTTCAGCGAAGGCTTCAAACGGCTGGACCTGGGTCCGCTGTTCGGCACCCGTACCTGGGGCGGCTGGGTCGGCATTCGCGGCGCTCGCCGTACCGTGGACAAGGGCGGCAACACCCAGCCCGAGTTCACCGGCTGGGGCGCGTGGGACGGCCACTGGCTGATCGAAGGCCCGGGCGTGTCCCCCGATGTCGAGGTCGAGGCCATGCCCGCCGACATGATTCGCGGCGAGGACAAACAGATCGACACCGCCGTAGAGTACCTGCTGAAGGAACTGGCCAACAAGGAGAAATGGCCGGACTTCCATCCGCTGCCGGAATATCCGGATAAGTCGCTGAAGATTCAGCATATGCGGTAGTTTATACGGCAGTGTAGAGCGATACATTGTCTGCAGACAATGTATCGACCGCTTTGGGTTCCCCATTCACCCCGGTCAGAAGCTTCTGACCGGGGTGAATGGTTTGTTGAGATGTTACATGCAGCACAGTGGCGACGAGTGTCATTCCTGCGAAAATACTGAGCATCACACTGACAACGAGTGTCATTCCTGCGGAACAGACTGTCGCAGGATCCGAGAGGAATCTCATTCCCGCGAAGGCTGGAATGAGACTCGTTGGACGTTTATGTACAATCGCCTTCGCGGGAATGAGAGTTAATACCATCCTGCGACAGTCTGGAAAGCTGGAATCCAGGCATGCTTAAGTACTACAAGATATCAGCTATGGAAAACAAACGCTGAATGGTACTCTGGCGCTGGATCGCTAACATATGATATTCTTGCGCCTTGCCTGGATTCCCGCCTTCGCGGGAATGAGAGATAATACCATCCTGCGACAGTCTGGAAGCTGGAATCCAGGCATGTTTTAGTACTAAAAGATGTCAACTATGGAAAACAAACGCTGAATGCTATTCTGGCGCTGGATCGCTAACATATGATATTCTTGCACCTTGCCTGGATTCCCGCCTTCGCGGGAATGGCATCGTTGTTGATGCTGAATGGTCGCCCTCAAAAAGATGCTCGTTATTGATGCGGTCACAGCCTGTTTCCTCAGGTATGAAACTCACTACAACAATCAAGCCCCGGCTCCCCGGGTCCTCTTTCCCGCCATTCCCCTGTTGACCTCAAAGTTAGGCCGGACTACCTTTGACGCAAATTCAGATGCTTCCTGAGGTTATTTGACGGCGTCCAGGCGAAGTGCATGACACGAAACCCCGGCTACCGGACTGGTCGTGTCAGTTCCTTAGCGTCGTTTGCGGAGAACTGACACAAAAGGAGCACGACCTGAGACAACAGGATGACCGGCGGGGGCGCCGATCCTACACTGCCCTGACACGAAACCCCGGCCAGGCATGGCCGGGCTACCAACTTTCGAACCTTTGGACTTTGACACTTTCGAACTTTTCAACTTGAGAACTTTCGAACGACACGAAACGGGGGCATACCCATGAAAATCGGAGTACCGAAGGAGACGTATCCGGGCGAGAACCGGGTCGCGTTGACGCCCGATGTGGCGGGGCAGTTGGCCAAGAAGGGCCACGACGTCATCATCGAGAAGGGCGCGGGCGTGACGGCGGGTTTCCCGGACGATCTGTACACCGCCAAGAAGGCCGGCGTGGGAACGCGCCAGGAGGTCTTCCAGCAGGCGGACATGATCCTGCAGGTGCGCATGCTCGGCGCGAACCCCGACAAGGGCGAGGCCGACCTGAAGCTCATGCGCAAGGACCAGATCATCATCGGCGCGGGCGAGCCGCTCAGCGATCCGGCCCCGGCGCAGAAGATGGCCGAGGCGGACGTGACGGCGTTCGCGCTGGAGCTTGTGCCGCGCATTACCCGTGCGCAGAGCATGGACATCCTCTCCTCCATGGCCACCGTCGCCGGCTACAAGGCGGTGCTGTGGGCCGCGGAGAAGCTGCCCAAGTTCTTCCCCATGTTCATGACCGCCGCCGGGACGATTTCACCGGCCAGGGTATTCGTGCTCGGCGCGGGCGTGGCCGGGTTGCAGGCCATCGCCTCGGCGAAACGTATCGGCGCGGTCGTCCACGCCTACGATGTCCGGCCCGTGGTCAAGGAGCAGGTGGAGTCGCTGGGCGGCAAATTCGTCGAGCTCGACCTGGAGACCGATGAGGCTCAGGACAAGGGCGGGTACGCCAAAGAGATGGGCGACGATTTCCTCGCGAAGCAGCGGGAGATGATGCTCAAGGTCGTGGCCGAGAGCGACGTGGTGATCACCACGGCGGCGGTGCCGGGCAGAAAGGCTCCGATCCTGGTGACCGAGGAGATGGTGAAGGGTATGCGGCCGGGCAGCGTGATCGTGGACCTGGCGGCGGAACGCGGCGGCAACTGCGAGCTGACCAAGCCGGGCGAGGACGTGGACTATAACGGCGTCACCATCATGGGGCCGTTGAATGTCGCCACGACCATCCCCTACCACGCCAGCCAGATGTACGCCAAGAACATCACCACCTTCCTGCTGAACCTGTTCACGAAGGAAGGCGAGCTGGATGTGAATCTGGACGACGAAATCATTGCCGACACCATGATTTCCAGGGGCGGTGAAGTGACCAACGACCGCATCAGGGAGATGATGGGCCAGGACGGCGATGCAGGAAAGGAGGCGTAATGGACGGGCTGGTTATGCTGCTTACGGTGTTCGTGCTGGCGATCTTCGTCGGCTTCGAAGTCATCACCAAGGTGCCGCCGACATTGCATACGCCGTTGATGTCGGGCTCCAACGCCATCTCCGGGATCACCATCATCGGCGCGGTGCTGGTGGCCGGTGAAGTGGGTAATCCGGTATTGGCCAAGTATATCGCCACGGCGGCCGTGGTCTTCGCCACCATCAACGTGGTCGGCGGATTCCTGGTCACCCATCGCATGTTGAAAATGTTCAAGAAGAAGTGAGGGGGATCATGCTTAGTCAAAACGTTGTAAACCTTGCCTACGTGATCGCAGCGATCCTCTTCATCATGGGATTGAAGGGCATGGCGCATCCGCGTACGGCAGTCCGAGGCAACGCCTACGGCGCGGCGGGTATGCTGCTGGCCCTCGTGGTCACATTACTTGTCGGCGGACTGGAATTTCAATACATCGCCATCGGGCTCGCCATCGGCGCGGTGATTGGGATTATCGCGGCGTTGCGTGTCCAGATGACCTCCATGCCGGAGCTGGTCGGCCTGTTCAACGGGTTCGGCGGGGCGGCGTCGGTGCTGGTCGCCGGAGCGGCGCTTGTGGCGGCGCTTTCCGACATCCACAGCTCCCACACCACCGACCTGCAAACCATGATCGCAACGGTCGCAACCGCCATCATCGGCTCGGTCACCTTCTTCGGCAGCTATGTCGCCTTCGGCAAGTTGGCCGAGTTCCTCGCGGTCAAGTGGAAGCTGTACTGGTGGCAGAATCTGATCAAATACGGCTTCTCACTGCTGACCATCGCGGGCGCGGTGTACCTGGCGTATGTCTACGGCTTCGAGCGATGGGAATCCATCGTAATCGCCGTGTCGGGCGTGTTGATCGGCCTGCTGCTGTTGAACAAAAAGGCGGTGTTCCCGGGGATGCAGGCGGTGAAGGGGATCGTGGGGCTGATCGCCATCGCTCTGGGTGTCCTGATGGTGCTGCAACCTCAGAACATGGCGCTGTTCTGGGCGCTGGTGGCCGTAGCCGGTGTGCTGGGCGTGCTGCTCACCTTCTCCATCGGTGGCGCGGACATGCCGGTGGTGATCGCCCTGTTAAATTCCTACTCGGGGCTCGCCGCCGCGGCGACCGGGTTCGTCATCAGCAACAACGTGCTGATCATTGCCGGCTCGCTGGTGGGCGCGTCGGGGATCATCCTGACCAACATCATGTGCAAGGCGATGAACCGCAGCCTGACCAACGTGCTGTTCGGCGCGATGGGCTCGACAGAATCCGACGACGACACGGAAGAGATCTACAAAAACGTGAAGTCGACCTCGGCGGAAGAGGTGGCGATGATGCTGGAAACCGCCAGCCGTGTCTCCATCATTCCGGGCTATGGCATGGCGGTGTCGCAGGCGCAGCATGCGGTGCGGGATCTCGCCAACCTGCTGAAGTCGAAGTACGAGGCGGATGTGGAGTACGCGATCCATCCCGTGGCGGGCCGGATGCCGGGGCACATGAACGTGCTGCTGGCGGAGGCCAACGTGCCCTACGACGAGCTGAAGGAGATGGAAGAGGCCAACGGCACGATGGAGACGGTGGATGTGGCGATTGTGATCGGCGCGAACGACGTGGTGAACCCCATTGCGCGCACCGATCCGAAGAGCCCGATTGCGGGCATGCCCATCATCGACGTGGACAAGGCGCGCACGGTGGTCGTGATCAAACGCTCGCTGAGCCCCGGCTTCGCCGGTATCCCGAATCCGCTGTTCGCCCACGACAATACGATGATGTTCTTCAGCGACGGGAAGAAGGCGTTCCTGGAGATCATCGAGGCGGTGAAGGAGAACTGACGTCTGCTTGACGTTGAACTGAATTGATGTATAAACGCCCCGCCGGGAATTCCCGGCGGGGTGTTAGTTCTTGACTCGCTGCGAGTTAGCCTACATCCTCAATATCCCACGTCCGGTCCGGGTTGGCCTGGACGCGTCCGGTTTTGAGCACCGACGCGATATGGAAAAACGTCGGGCACGCCACAAGTTGGTCCGGAATGCTGCCATTGTTGACGAAATACGAGTGCCCCATGGGTGGATCGCAGGTGGTGTTGACCTGGTCGCAGTCCACGGCGAAGACGTTGTTCGGGACCTTGGTCATGTCCTTCAGCCCCTTGTGGCCCAGGCGCAGCGACGTGATCCGGTTGCCGGGATTGACCGCCTTGCTGGCGCGCATGGCCAGGTCATCGGCGGCGAGGTAGACCACGAGGTTACGGCAAATGTCCGGCAGATAACGACCTCCACGGCCTTCCTCGAAGGTGTCGTACTTCACATCCGCAGCGACCATGAAGATGTTACGAAACAGCAGCGGTGGGTGTCCGAACTGGTCATATTTCACCCATTCGTACACCGCGCCCCGCAGCACCCGGTTGCCCATGGAGTGCGCCAGGATGTTGATGCGCTTGGTGCAGAGGCTGTCGTCCGCTTCCAGCTTCATCCGCCAGTCGTCGAACTTCCCGAGCACGCGTGAGAACGCAAACGCGCTGGCGTCGGCCGCCTGCTGATCGTCGAAGTAGTCCTTCAGCACACCCAGGTCATTGTCACACGGCCAGATCACCGGCACGACCTGCACCAGGTTGGGCTTGAACTGGTCGAACAGGGTTTGCAGCATGGTTGCGCGCGGGAAGATGTGCGGTTCGGGCAGGTTGGAATAGCCATGAATGTAGAACAGCACCTGTTGGGCGGGATGTTTACGGATGGCGTCCATGAAAGCCTCCGATCCGATCTCCAGGTACGTCTCCTCGTCCTCTCGAAAACAAAAGAAGAGATGTTGGCCGGCGCTGTTGTCCCGCAGATCCATCGTGACAGGCCGGTTGATGCGCGTGCGTACCGATTGGCGCAAAACTCGGTTGGTCATGAATAGCATGATAACCCTCCCCATCTGGTTGTCATCTCCCCGAAAGATATATAGCACAAGATTGTGCGCATATCCAGTCAGTTTCTATAAATAAAGAAATTATTACGCCGCGGAGTGTTTATACTGGAGCTGGAACAGGCGATGATAGATCCCCCGGCGCTCCAGGAGCTCCTCGTGGCTGCCCTCTTCGCGCAGTTGCCCCTTGTGGAAGACCAGGATGCGGTCGGCGTTCATGATGGTGGAGAGCCGGTGGGCGATCACGATGGACGTCCGCCCCGCCTGCAAGCGCTCCATCGCCTGTTGGATCAGGTATTCCGTCTCGGAGTCCACCGAACTGGTGGCTTCGTCGAGGATCAGGATACGCGGGTCGCGAACCAGCGCCCGGGCGAAGGATAGCAGCTGCCGTTGGCCGGTGGAGAAGGTCGAGCCGCGTTCCGTGCCCGGCTCGTCGTAGCCCTGCGGCAGGTTGCGGATGAACCGGTCGGCGTTGACCGTCTTCGCCGCCTCGATCACCTGCTCGTCGGTGAACTCGTCGCCCAGAGCGATGTTGTCACGCACCGTGCCGTTGAATAGGAACACGTCCTGATGAACGTAGCAGATATGCTTCATGAGTTCGTCGCGACACCACTGCCGCACGTCGATCCCGTCGATTTTGACATGCCCGCCGGACACGTCGTAGAAACGGCCGATCAGGTTGGCGATGGTGGTCTTGCCCGCCCCGGTTGCGCCGACCACGGCGACTGTCTCGCCGGGGTTCACCGTGAACGAGACCCCGTGCAGGATCTCCTCGCCCTTGTTGTACTCAAAGCGGACGTTCTCGAACCTGATCTCGCCCTTCAGCGTATGGCAGGCCTGGGGTTTGACAGGATCCACGATCTCCGGCTCGGTGTCCAGCAGGTTGAAGACACGTTCCGCCGAGGCCAGCCCGGCCTGAAAAATGTTGTACTTCTCGGACAGATCCCGGATGGGCCGGAAGAAACGCTCAGCGTACTGGAAGAACGCCACCAGCACGCCCAGGGTTACCGTGTCGTCGAGCACCAGGTAGCCGCCGCGCAGCAGGATCAGGGACATGGACAGCGCGCCGATCACCTCCATGAGCGGGAAGAAGATGGAAAAGAGGGCCACAGTCCGCAGGTGCGCCGCACGGGTGTTGCCATTGACCCTGGCGAACCGCTTTTCCACGTAGCCCTGGTGGTTGAAGAGCTGGATGATCTGCATGCCGCCGAAGTGCTCCTGCAGGTAGGCGGTCAGCGCGGCGACTTTAACCCGGACGTCTCGGAACGCCCCGCGCAGTTTGATGCGTGAGACGAAGGTCACCAGCACCAGCAGCGGCAATACGGCAAACGCCACCAGCGCGAGCTGCACATTCATCCAGAGCATGGCGGTAATGATGAAGACCAGCGTGATCAGGTCTCCGAACACCACGACCAGACCGCTGGAAAAGATCTCGCTGAGGGTGTGGACGTCGGAGGTATTGCGGGTGACCAGACGCCCCACCGGGTTGCGGTCGAAAAAGCGCAGCGACAACCCCTGAAGGTGCGCGAAGATCTCGCGCCGCAGGTCCAGCATCACCTTCTGGCCGACGTAGCTGGTGAGGATGGCCTGCGCGACCTTTCCCCCCGCGACCGTCAGCGAGACCGCCACAATCAGGCCCACCACCTTCAGCAGGCCCGGGAAGTCGCCGTTGCTGATGTGATCGTCGATGGCCACCTTGGTCAGGTAGGGCGTCAACTGCTCGAGTGCGGCGATGGCGATGAGGATGAGCACAGCCACGACCACCTTGCCGCGATACGGCTTCAGGTATTTCAACAGCCGCGACACCAGGCTGTGATCGTAGATCTTGCCCAGCGTTTCCTCTTCGTGGATGGACAGGTTTCTCTGCTTCATCCCTGCTCCTCCAGCTCATCGCGCATCTTCTGGCGCTCAAACAGCTCGGTATACACCCCGCCGCGTTCGATCAATTCGTCGTGGACGCCGCGCTCCACGATTTTCCCGTCCTCCAGCACGATGATCTCTTCCGCGTCACGGATGCTGGAGAAGCGGTGGCTGACGATGACCGCGGTACGGTCCGCCATGAAACGGTTCAAGTTCGTGAGGATGAGCTCCTCGGTGTTGGCGTCCACCGCGCTGAGGGCGTCGTCGAGCACGATCACCGCGGGCTTGCGGATCACCGCCCGGGCGATGGCCACCCGCTGCTTCTGCCCGCCGGACAGGGTAATGCCGCGTTCGCCGATCTCGGTAGCGAGGCCGTCGGGAAAGTCCGGCACATCCTGCACCAGGCGGCTGATCTCCAGCGCTTCGGTGAGGTCCGCCTCGGTGTAGCCCGCCTCGCCAAGGGTAATGTTCTCCTTTAAGCTCGTCGAGAACAGCAGCGGATCCTGAGGGACATAGGCGAACTGATCTCGCAGGTCACTGAGTCGGTAACGCTGAATCTCGACCCCATCGAGCAGGATACGACCCTGCTGGGGATCGTACAGCCTCGCCATCAGGGCGAGGATGGTGGATTTGCCGCTGCCGACACGCCCCACCACACCCAGCCGCTTTCCGGCCGCGACGTGAAAGGAGACCCCGTCCAGCACCTTGCTCTCCGCCTGCGGATACGTAAAGCCGACCTCCTCGAACCGAAGGTCGCCGCTGATCTTCTCGATATCGGCCGGCTTTTCGGGGTCGCGGATGTCGGGCTCGCGGTCGAACAGTGCATCGAGCCGCTTGACCGACGCCGACCCGCGCTGGAACAGCCCCACCACCCAACCGATGGAGATCATCGGCCAGGTCAGCATCATCAGGTAGGTGATGAACGCCACGAAATCACCGATCAGGAAGGATTCGCGCGCCATGATCAGGTAGCCGCCCAGCAATAGAATGCCGGCGATGGCGACGCCGAAGATGATCATCATCGACGGGAAAAAGATCCCCTGCAACACACCAAGCCGGAAGCTCCGCTTGAAGTATTTCTGATTCTGCTCTTCAAAGAGCTGCTTCTGCGCCTCTTCCTGACGGAAGGCCTTGACGACCCGGATTCCGGCCAGGTTTTCCTGCACGACAGCGGACAGATCGGAATACGCTTCCTGGGTCTCGGTGGAAGCTTTGTGAATCTTCTTGCCGATGACGAAGACCAGGCCCGCACTGATGGGTACGACCACCGCCACCAGCAGCGTCAACAACGGGCTGATCATGATCATCAGCACGAAGCTGAAGGCGAGGCTGAAGAAGGTGTTGACGGTATACATCAGCGCCGGACCGAGAACCATGCGCACCTGCTCGATGTCGGAGGTGGAGCGTGTCAACAGGTCGCCGATGCGGCTGCGGTCGTAAAAGGCGGAGTCGAGACGGAGGAAGTGACGGAACAGATCCTGCCGGAGGTCGTATTCGATATGACGGCTTACGCCGATCACGGTTTTCCGCATCAGATAGCGGAAGACGCCGGAGATCACCGCCACACTCAGGATCAGGCCGGCGTCACGCCACAGGCCCTGCGTCGTGATCCCGATCTCCAGGCCGTTGACCGCGTTGCGCAGGAACCAGGGCCCCAGCACCTTGAAGACGTTTGTGATCACCACGAAGAGCAGCCCGGCGATCACCAGTCCCTTGTAGGGTGCGTAGTAGGGCAGTATGCGTTTGTAGACCGACACGGTACTCCTGGCTCTTCCGACTGGTGGATTCAATCAGATCAACTGAACGGTATCTGCCCCGGGCAGCTTGATGCGAGAAACCTGGATGCTTGTTCAGAATTGCTATGTACGAAACGAAGAAGGACTTCACCGTCTGTTCATCGCTGCCCGGGTTTGTCTTAAACGTGAGTCCTGTGAGTCAGTTCCCCGTAGTATAAACCCGGGCAGCGATTCAAGATCTGTAAGCAGGCCGGCTTTGGGGTTCATTGCACGGGATGATTATGTACCTGCTCTCCCACACCAAGCTGCCCGGGCCAAATACCTTCAGCGCATCCGGCGGTATGCACAGTGTAGCGCCCTTTGAGGTGGATTGCAAAGCGGGGGCGCAATGGTTGGCCCCAGCGGGAGAACCGTGCTATTTTAGAGCGACGAAGACGAAAGGGAGATAACGTGCTGAAGTGGTTCACTCTGGGGTACGGCGCCCTGTCGGGATGTATGCTGGCGGGGACAGCCGCAGTGCTCAAACGCGGCAAGCGTCCCGCGCCGAAAACACCGCCCACCATTGCCGTGTGTGTGGCGGCGCGCAACGAAGAGGACAACCTCCCCAACCTGATCGAGGCCTTGAAAGCGCAGGATTACCCGGCGGATCGGGTCCAGTTCTGGCTGATCGACGATGACTCCGAGGACCGGACGTTTGAGATCGCCACGGAGGCTGCTGAACAGGACAACCGTTTCCACGCTATCCGCACCGATCCTGACCGCGACATCCCCAGCCCGAAGAAACGCGCGCTGGATACCGCGATCCACCAGGCCCGGGCGCAGTGGATCGTCACTACCGACGCCGACTGCACCCCCTCGCCGGGCTGGCTCACCGCGCTCGCGGCCTTCATGGAGCCCAACATCGGCGCGGTGGTGGGGTACGGTCCCCTGACCGGCGGCGAGAACCTGATCGAGAAGCTGCTGGAGGGCGAATCCTGGTCGGCCACGGCGTTGTCGGCGGCGGCCATCGGCCTGGGCTTCCCCTTTAACGCCATGGGCCGTAACTTCGCCTACCGCCGCAAGATCTACCTGGACATGGGCGGGTTCGGCGCCGGGGGACGGATGGCGTCGGGCGACGACGACCTGTTCCTGCAACGGCTGGCGGCGAGAACCGACTGGAAAGTCGCGTTTGCATTTGACCGCAACGCAGCCACACCTTCCCGCGCCCCGCGCTCCAATGTCGCGTTCCAGACCAAGGCGCGGCACATGTCGGCGGGTGTGAAGTACGCCAAGGGCTGGTGGGCGATCGGGGCTATAGGCAGCGCGCTATACCTGGGACTGGGTCTGGCCAGCATCCTGGCGCTGCTGGGACTTGCCGACAAACGCGCTGTGTGGAAAGCCTGGAAACGCAAATGGCTGTTCGACAGCATGATGTTCCTGGGCGGCAGCCGGGCGCTGGGCGACATGACACGCGGTCTGATCGCACTGGCTACCATGACGGTCGCTCCGTTCGCCCTCTGGATCATCTGGCCGTGGGCGTTGTTCGGCAATTTCGAATGGAAAGGCCGCCGGTTTGTGCGCGGCAGGGCTTAAGCGCAGGAACATGGAACTCCTCGGATGGCTAAACTGCTGGAATTCACCGCCTCATTGATCAAGAGCCTCGCCGGGCAGGAGGACGACTCCGAGCAGCCCCTGCGCATGAAACGGGCTAAGCAAATCCTGGTCTGGGTGCTGAAAATCGGTGTCGCCGCCGGTCTGCTGTTCTTCCTGGTCAAGACAATCACTGTCGCCGAACTCCAGGTCGCCATCCAGGGCGCGGACCCCCTGTTGCTTGTGCTGGCCGCCCTGCTGTCCCCCGTGAACCTGTGGCTACAGGCGCTCCGCTGGAGAACCTTCGTGCGGAGCGAATACCCTGACCGGCCCTTCTACCGCATCTTCAACAGCGTTTTGGGCGGGTTCGCCATCGGGTTGATCACGCCGGGGCGTGTGGGCGAGGTGGGCCGCGTGTTCCTGTTGCACGTGCCCAAACGGATTCGCCTGGTCGGGTTGCATGTGGTGGACAAGCTGTATTTCATGGGCTTTGTCGGCAGCACCGGCCCGTTGCTGCTCTACACCATGCCCGGTTTCGCTGATGCGCTGCCGCAGCAGATGCACTCCAGCGCGCTGGTCTTCGTCCTCTGTCTGCCGCTGGTGTATCTCTGGCTGGGACTCGACGCCCGGCCCATACGCAGCCTGTTGCTGGGCATCCAGATCGCCTTCGGGTCGAAATCCAAATACATGGATATGCTGAACGCTTACGAAGGATTGTCCCTGCGGCATACCAGCCGGGCGCTGCTGTACACCCTGCTGCAAATGCTGCTGATCCTGACCCAGTTCTTCCTGCTGACCCGGGCGTTCCAGGAGGTCGGTTGGTCGATCGCGGCGCGCACTTACGGGGCGGTGCTCTTCGTGAAAACCGTCCTGCCGGTGTCCATCGGCTCGCTGGGCGTGGGCGAGTGGGCGGCGGTCTCGTTTTACGAACGGTTCGGCATCAGCGACGCTACGGCGTTTTCCGCATCCCTGCTGCTGTTCGGGCTCAACGTTTTACTGCCGGCTCTGTTCGGATTGATCGTTGTCCTGCAGACACGCGCCAAAACCATCGCCTACACCGTAGAAAAACCGAAAGATACTTCCTTGTGATACTGATGCTGTTCTACCTGTTCAGTTGGTGCATGGGCCTGGTCTATCTGGCTTTTTTGACCATCACCTATGTCGGCCTTGTGCGGATGAAACGGTCGAAGTTCGTCCATGACGACGACCCTTTGCCAACTGTAACGGTTGTCGTGGCGGCCCGCGACGAGGAGACCCGCATCGGCCGCCTGCTGGACAGCCTGGAAGCTCAGGACTATCCGAAGGACAAGTTCGACGTGATCGTGGTGGACGACCGCAGCCGGGACAACACCTCGGCGCTGGTTAAAGAACGGCACGGCAGCGTCAGGTACACCGTGCTGCGGATCCGTGACGGTGAAACCCCCCAGGGCCGTTCGCCGAAGAAATACGCCCTGGGCCGGGGTGTCGAGCAGGCGACGGGTGAGATCATCGTCACCACCGACGCCGACTGCTGGATGGGGCCGTCCTGGCTGCGCGCCCTGGTCTCCCCCTTCACCGATCCCGAGGTGGCCGGCGCCACCGGCGTCAGCCGGTTTGTCCGCCCCAAAGGCGCTCCCAAACCCTGGTGGTCGGACTACGAGAGCCTGGAGCACCTCTCGTATTCCGTGGGCGCAGCAGGTACAATCGGCATGGGACATGTGACCAACGCTCACGGTTCCAACCTGGCCGCCCGGCGAAGTGTCTACGAACGCATCGGGGGCTACACCTCCACCGCCAATGTCACTTCCGGCGATGATGTTTTCCTGTTGCAGGATGTGGAAGCCAACGGCGGCAAGGTGGTCTTCTGCGACCGGCAGGAAGGCTATGTCTACAGCCAGCCGGTGGACACGCTGCAGGAGTGGGTCAACCAGCGCGCGCGCTGGAGCTCGAAGGGCGGCTATTATCCGCCCTTCCTGCGGGTGCTCGTGGTGGGTATGGCCGGGACATTACTCACCGCCAACCTGAGCATCCTGCTGGCGCTGCTGGGACGAGTCCCCATGGCCGTGCCGGTGTTCATCAACTTCATAAAGATCTTCACCGAAACGGTGGTCGTACAACGCGGCGCACAGCGTTTCGGCGAAACTCTGCCGGTACACAAGTTTATCATCACCCAGTTGATCCATCCCCCGGCGATTGTCTACGCCGCGCTGCGCGGGCAGTTTTTCTCGTTCACCTGGAAGGGCCAGCGCTACCGTGGCGCGAGCCAAGTCCTGCCCGGCAAGCAGCCGAAACGGAGAAAGCACGCATGAACACCGCGGTGATCCATACTCCGCGCTGGATCGAGGCGCTCTTCCCGGGGGCCGTGTGGGGCGACGAGGACCGGGCGAGCGGTCCGATTTACCTGAGCTTTGATGACGGCCCGGTTCCCGGCGTCACTCCCGCCCTGCTCGCCACCCTCGCCGGGTTCGAGGTCAAAGCGATGTTCTTCGTCCAGGGCAACCGTGTCCGGGGCAACGAGGGTATTCTGCGCGCCATCCGCCGGCAGGGGCACGCCCTCGGCTACCATGGGATGACTCACGAGACCTGGTGGTTTCGTGGCCAGCAGCGCCGGCGGAGCCAGATGGACCCGGCCCGCCTGCCTGGAGAGGTGCGCAAGCTGCTGAACCGCCCGTACCTGCTGCGTCCCCCTTATGGCCGCATGGACTCCGCAACCCTCCGCACCGCACAGGATTTAGACGCGACACTGGTGCAGTTCCGCCTGATCGTGGGCGACTGGCTGAAAAACAAAACACGTGACATCCTTGTCCGGGATTTGTATACTCTGGCTCAACCCGGCGACATGGTCGTGCTTCACGACGGCAGCCGGAACGGCGCGCTGCTGCCCGATGTCCTGCACGATGTGATTCCGCGATGGCGGGACAAGGGGCTGCGCATCGGGCACTGGCGAGAGCTAACAGGGACACCATGATCTCCCCCTGGATTCCACTGATCATCGGCGCAGTCTGCGCGGTCATCATGAGCCTCTACATCTTCGGTACCTGGTATCGCTACCCGGTGAAGCCGCAGACGCCGCGTGTGGCGGTAGTGGTCTGCGCGCGTGACGAAGAAAAGTTGCTCATGCAGTGCCTCATGTCCCTCGCCTCGCAGGACTATCCCGATGACAAGCTGAAACTGATCCTGGTCGACCACCTCTCGAAAGACAGCACCGGTGAGATCATGGATCGCTACGCCGCGACCATGCCCTTCCAGACCGAAGTCATCCACATAACCGAGATTGATCCCGTGCTGAAGGGCAAAACCCAGGCGCTGGCTGCCGGGATCAACCGGGTGGAGGATGAGGAATACATCCTGCTGACCGACGCCGATTGTGTGGTCCCGGAACGCTGGGTGCGGACCCTGGTGGCGAGGTTTACGAAAAACGTGGTCGCGGTCGGCGGCATCGTCAGCATCGATTCCGAATCCGAAGGCAAATCGGACTGGCTCACCCGCGTGCAGGACATCGACTTCCGGTACTACTACGGGTTCGCATTCGGCCTCACCGGCATCACTGCGAAGCTGGCGCGGGACCGGAAGAGCGACGAGCCCGGCTTCTCGAAAAAGTGGAAGCTGATCCGGCCAGCCTTTGTCTCCGGCAACAATCTGGCCATGCGCACGTCGGCGTACAGGGAGATGGGTGGGTTTGAACGTGTGGCGAAATCTCTGATTGAAGACTATGACCTTTTGGTTAAAATGCTGCACGAGACCGGCGGGCTGCTGGCGTTTACCATTCATCCCGACGCCCGGGTGCTGACACGAGCCCAGCCGACCGTACGCGCGCTCTGGCGGCAACGTTACCGGTGGGCGACGTCCACCAACGTTTTTCACCTGTACAGCTATTTTCTGTTCGCGATCATCTTCCTGACCAGGGTGGTGCTGCCGTTGATGCTCTTCGTGCAGCCCTGTGGGGCGCTGGGCGGGCTGCTGCTCTATTCGCTGGTCCCCGCCGCCATGGTCATCCGGGTGAGCCACCTGCTGGATTTGAAATGGCGTTTTCGGGATATGCTGATTCTGGAGATCTACCAGATCCTGCTGCACACCACCCAGGTTCCGGCGAGCCTGATCCGGTGGCCCGTGATCTGGAAAGGGGTTAACTACAACAAGTTCAAACCGCAGAAATAGTGGGCCGATTCACCTGCTGTAAACGATATTTGCCCCGGGTATTATGTCGTGAGCGGCAGGATCTCAAGCCCATAACGATGAACCCGAGCTGGTGTTGTCTGTAAAAACGGTTCGTCGCTGCCCGAGTCTATCGTTTTGCTTGCTAAGAATCGGACACTGTGCGTTTTATTGGTACTTGTTTATTCTCGATTCCTGCTTCCGCAGGAATGACACTCGTTGGGCATTTTGATACAGTATCTTCCGCAGGAATGACACTCGCTGGGGAAACCCCTTCAGTCAAGCAAATTCTTCGATTGCTCCGGAAATCGTCTATCCCTATATTTGCGTAGATACGCAGCATTGCCGAACCACGAGCTGCAACACGGGAGGAGTGATGAGTCTGCTGGACAACCTGGTCGTCGCCACATTACCCCTGGTGCCCAAACCCCTGGTGCGCCATTTTGCCGATCCCTATATCGCCGGAGAAACTCTGCAACATGCTGTGGACACAGCACGCAAGCTGAATAATCAGGGCATGCGGGTCACCATGGATGTGCTGGGCGAATCGGTGCGGATGAAACAACAGTCGCGTCGCGCGGTCGCCATGTACCTCAAGGTGCTGGAAGCCATCAAGACCGAGAACCTCAACGCCAACATCTCCATCAAGCCGACCCAGTTCGGTCTGGGGCTGGACCCGCAGTTCTGCCGTGATAACTTCCACAAGATTCTTGAGAAGTTGAAAGAGCAGGACAACTTCGTGCGGGTCGACATGGAGGACAGCCCCTACACCACGCTGACCTTCGACCTGGTCGACGACCTCAAGGCGGAATACCACAAGGTGGGCGTAGTCATCCAGGCCTACCTGCGCCGGACCATGGATGACCTGGAGAAGCGCCTGATCCCCAACAAAACCAACATCCGTCTCTGCAAAGGGATCTATATCGAACCGGAGGAGATCGCCTACAAGGATTTCGACATCGTCCGGAAGAATTACCTGATGCTGCTGGAAAAGGCGCTGGACAACGGATTGTACGTCGGCATCGCCACCCACGACGAGATGCTGATCTTCGAGTCCCACCGCATCATCGACAAGCTGGGGATCAAGGACGACCAGTACGAGTTCCAGATGCTGCTGGGGGTGACGCAACACCTGCGGCGGCAGATCGTGAAAGACGGCAAACCGATGCGCGTCTACGTCCCGTTCGGGAAAGACTGGTACGCCTACTCCACCCGTCGCCTGAAAGAAAACCCGAAGGTGGCAGGGTATGTGTTCAAGGATATTTTCAAGTTGTAAAAGGCGATTTCATAGCGCTGAAAGAACAACACGTATTGCTGATGCAAGGCGCGTTGTTTTATCATGTAGACACATGTGGCCTTGATACAACTTCATCAAGGCTTCTTTTTCTCTGGATATGTTCATAGCCTATATTTATGATTTCACTATTTTTTATTTAACCAATACTACTTTTCGTGTCTCAATGGCATTATCGGTCTTCATTACTACAAGATACATCCCAGAACTCCAGTTATCTGTATTAACAGATATCTTATCTGTACTGTTAATACTTTCTAGTTTTTCTACAACCTTCCCTTCTATATTATAGATTGTGATTTCTGGTGTTTTCTTGTTTGGTACGCTATACTCAATTGTCATTACAGCATTGAATGGGTTCGGATATACATCAATATGACTACGGGAGGGTTGTGCGGATTGTTCTTTCTCCTCGACAGCAACCTCGTTTATCGGCAGTCGTTGTAAACCGGTTGACGTGGATATCCAAAGCTGTTCCGCTAACGGGTCATAAGTAATCCAACTCAGCTTATGGCTGTGAGTTGGGTACTGAAATGCTTCCGTCAAGTGATGCCAGTCTTGACCATAGTTTTCAGAAAACCAGATTCGGGAAAAATCATGGCCGACAAGAAGGGTATCACTTCCTCTGGGGACAGCAATCATTGTTTCTATGTCACCCGGCATCGCACCCTGGACCGTCCATTCGCCCTCATGCCAACGCCAACACAGACCGCTATTGGACACGTACACATTGTCATCGCCAATCATGACAGGCGTGGCCATCCAGGCCAGGTACTCTTCGCCGGGATGATTTAACAGAGTCCACTCTTCACCGTTGGAGTGGGACATGTAGATATCTAAAGCACCTGCCATAACCAGGGTTGAATCACCTGAATCAATTCTGTAAGGAGCACTTTCCTGCCATGGAAGTGGATGGGACTGCCATGAAATACCATAATCATCCGATATCCATAAATTTGGTTCCATCATGTCCGACGCATAGACATAGGTTTCTTCATTTATTTCATGAACCCACATGTACGCATTACTTGGATAAAATGGTAATTCAGAATAATATTCCCAATTTTCACCACCATCTTCTGATATCACAAAGTAATTATAATCCACTGGATTGTAAAATGGCCTTTGATAATAGTATGCAATAATTGTATCATTATTTGCATAAATAACAGGTCCTATAAGGCAATTTGTATCCGTAGCTGTAGGTATGGGTAGCAAATACCACTCATCATCAACGGCTTCTTTCGTCCATAGCTGTGCGGAAATGCTTCTGAAATAATAGGTAGAGTCCATAACCTGCAACCGCCCTTCGGGCCCGATGGGTGGCCCTGGCAACTGCGACCATGTATTGCCATCATCAGAAGTTTTATAAGCGCCACCCCCACGAATAGCTAAATACATATCATTAGAATACGGATTCGTCCACATATAGCTTGTATAGGAAACATTTTCTGGCAAGCCATTCAATACTCTATGCCAGGATGTTCCACCAGTAGTAGAACGGTACAATCCAAATTTCTGATCCCCAAGTATAAATAGCAGACTATCATTGTCAGGACTTTTCAATAGCTGACGCGCCATAAACCTCGATGGCAATCCACCATAAACGCGGTCCCATGTTTCACCATCATCCTCGGTAATAAACACATTCCCCTCATCCCATGTATCATCGTTTATCAAAGGCGTTCCACATACTATCAGCCTATTATCAGCTATTATCTCCATATCTCGAAAGCCATACCATATTATATCATACAATTCACCGATTTCAAATATATTTTCCCAATCATAACCATTATTAGTACTTTTCAATACTCCCATATTAGGATTTTCCTCATTATAAGTATAAACAGATATTATATACATATTGTTGTTTTCTTCGTCTATATATAAACATTCTTTCTGGGATTGATTAATATCCTCCCAAACAATATCCCATCCTGCATGTAGACTATCTGACGACAATAAATATCGATCATTTAGATAGTACCATCTTGTATTATCCTCGACTTTGTATTCAACAAATGGCCCGCTAAAATTAAAACCGACTCCTGTGTATTCATTCTGTATATAATTCCATGTAATCCCATTATCAGTTGTATATCTTACTTCTTGATTATTTCTTGAATATCCTGATAATATTATTGTATCAGCATTACTATCAAATATAAACCCTCCATTAATAATACCATAATACTCACCAAAATCAATTGGCTCCCACAAGATACCACTATCCCTGCTCAACCATATTCCAGAGCCAGCAATGCCAACGATAATTGTCTCACAACTGGAATCCGCAAGAACCATATTATACCCAGGTTGACCCGCAGGATCCAAGATGAATTCAGCATGAGTAGATGAAAGCAATCCTGATAATACAAAAATTAAAAACAATCGTTTATGCCACATCTTTCACCCCTTTAGTAAAAACGCCCCCATGATGATTTATAGTAATTCTCGAATGAAATATCCCATGATGACATTCCTGCGAAAGCAGGAATCCAGAATAAACAAGTACTTAAGAATCTTAGTATGTTCGATTCTTTGCAAGAACCACTATAGACATCATGAGGGCGTAGTAATATCAATGACCTGTCAATAATTATAGTTATCTTCCAGCTTTTTCCAGCCACTGGCGTCAAGTACTGAGTAAGTAGCACTTCCAAAATATGCTGACCGGTATTATTCCATATCCCAACACTGATCACACGCGATACAGAAAGATCTACACTTGCAATATCGAGTTCTTTTTCGCGGCCTGGGTAATCCGGAGCCTGAGTCTCATCTACAGTTATAGGATACAAACTTGATGTAATAACTAGGGACAGAAGGTAGTTTATTTGTTGCCACCATTGACAAATACTACCGTCTGTTAAAATTCATAAGTAGAGCATGCGAACCTCGACGCAGTACAATGTTGGGCTAACTTGTGTTAATGGTGTAACACGACGTTACCCAAAGTACCTGCACGAGGAGGTTGGCAGGCAGGCAGTATACTACTTTGGGCTGGACGTTCACACGAAGCAGATTTCGTATTGTGTACAATATCCGGATGGTGCGCTTCACGCGCAAGGCGAGGTTGCCACGACACGCACGGCTCTTTCACACTGGGGCGCCTCCCCGCCATCGCCGTGGCTGTGCACGATGGCGGCTACGTTGTTCACCGGGTGGGTGTACGATTTTCTGACACCGCACGCTCGGGCGTTGAAGGTGGCGCACCCTGCGATGCTCAAGGCGATTACCGCGGCGAAAAAGAAGAATGACCGGGATGACGCAAGGCGCATCGCCGATCTGCTGCCGGAGTGCTACATGGCGTCGTCGGAAATCCGTGAGCTGCGACGGGTGCTGCGGTTCCGCAACAAGATCGTCCACCAGGCCGTGGCGATGAAGAACAAGATGGCGGGGCTGCTGATGGAGGTGGGCGCTGAGTATGCGAAAAAGCGTCTGCATGGACAACGGTATTTCGCTGAGTTGCTCGCTGAGCTTGAGAAGCTGGATGAGATTTCGGACACGGTGAGTGTGGGACTCCGGGAGGCCTCGCCCGGGGTTCGGTATCTGTTTTTTCAAGGTGTTCGGTGTTATCTTAGCGGCCCGAAGCGAGCAGGGGCCGTTGGGTCTCTGTTGGAGAACCGGGAGCCTCAGGGTTGGCGTTCGGTCCTTTTTTTTGTGTATATTCTGGTTTACCAGACAGACGGAACTACGTGGAAGTGGAGCATATCATGGCCCGCAAGTGTGTCGTAACGGGAAAAGGGCCGGTCACCGGTCATCATATCAGCCACGCTCACAACCTGAGCAAACGGCGCTGGTTGCCGAACCTGCAGAAGAAACGGTTCTTCGTGCCGGAAGAAGGCCGGTGGGTCACGCTCCGTGTATCCGCCAAAGGCATGCGCACCATCGATAAGAAAGGCATCGGCGTGGTGCTCAAAGACCTCCGCAAACAAGGCGTGAAGGTCTGACGTCAGCCTGGATTGCGGGAAGCTGGGACGGTACGCCATACCCCTCCCGCCCCAGCAATCGTTGCCCTGAACACAGGTTCTTTTTACTTTCTTCCCATTCCTCGGTAGCTCAATTGGCAGAGCGGGTGGCTGTTAACCACTAGGTTGGGGGTTCAAGTCCCTCCCGAGGAGCCAGCTTCGGTCACGTATAAACGTGGCCTTTTTTAGTTAACAGACCCCACTTTTTCGTCCCCCATTTCCTTCCTACAAGCTTGTAATTCCTAAAGATATACCTCTCGCCATTTCCTGCCTGGTACTCTGTTTCCCACTTCATAGAGGTTTTATTGGCGTGTGTCTGGCGAACACCATATCGCATCTAAAACCAGACTCTAAGTCCTCTATGGAAAATGCCCCGGCTTATTTAACATCCAAAAATGCCTCTGGGGTCCAGAATGCGACAAATATAACCCCTATCGCGTATGTAATCCTTAGAGCGGAAAAACG
>CAZYOC010000019.1:0-3363 GCA_964648415.1 uncultured bacterium
ATAAACAAGTACTCAAGAATCCTAGTATGTTCGATTCTTTGCAAGAACCACTATAGTGCCTTCCACAGGAATGACACTCGTCCCGTCTTATGATACAGCATCATTTGCGGGTATGATAGTAGACAAACTATCGGAATCTACAACCATAAAATCACGCTTAGGATGACACCAGACTGCGAATAAACTCCCTGGCCTTTGTCCGGTCCTTCTCCATCTGCCGGATCAGCTCTTCGGCGCCGGCATACGTCGCCTGCCCTCGCAGGAAGTCCAGCCACTCCACCGAAATGTCCTTCCCGTAAAGATCCAGCTCCACATCGAACAGGTGCGCTTCAATCTTCAACGGGTTCTCGCCAAACGTGGTGCTGTATCCGATACTGCCCACACCCGGGTAGGCGATCCCTTTCAGATGCACCCGGATGGCGTAAACTCCCTCCGCCGGGATCAACTGGTTCGGGTCGGTCGGCTGCACGTTGGCCGTGGGGAACCCCAGGTCGCGGCCCCGTTTGCTGCCCGGGATGACTGTGCCGGTCAACCGGTACGGTTCGCCCAGGAAACGGTTCGCCACCTTCAGGTCGCCCTCTCGCAACGCGCTGCGGATCTTCGTGCTGCTGACCGCAACGCCTTCCATGGTGTGAGCGTCCACGATCTCCACATCAAACCCGTGGTAATCGCCCTGATCCTTCAGGTACTGTGTCGTACCCTTCCGGTCGTGGCCGAACGCGTGATTGTACCCGACCACGATTCGCCGCAGTCCGATCTGATCGATCAGGATGTCATGCAGGAAATCATGGGCGCTCAGGGCGGCGAACTCCTTTGTAAATGGAATCACCACCACCCGGTCCAGGCCGATGCGCTCCAGTTTACGCAGCTTCTCTTCCAGCGGCGTGAGCAGCTCGATCCTGTTCTGCCGGTTCTGCAGGACAAGCTGAGGATGCGGCGAGAACGTCACCACCGTACT
This sequence comes from uncultured bacterium, assembly GCA_964648415.1. Lineage (GTDB taxonomy): Bacteria > Electryoneota > Electryoneia > Electryoneales > Electryoneaceae. The sequence goes on from CAZYOC010000019.1 coordinate 959, forward strand.
GTGTCCGCCCGCCATGACCAAGTCAAGGATTTTCCGGTGCCCCACATGGACCCCGTCGTAACTCCCGATGGTCACTGTCGCTTCGTCGTTGCGAACCAGTGAATCACTGCCTAAGTACTCAACCCGCATCATGCTCTATGTCAAGCTCCGTTCAAATGCTTCCATGGTAACCGCGTCTTCCACCCGGTATTCGCCGACCTTCAACCGGCGCAGCCCGGTCAACAGGGCGGGGGTTCCCAGTAAAACGCCCAGATCGTGGGCGATGGCTCTGACATACAACCCGCCGCCGCCGGCCACCGTAAAAGTGACCACCCCCGCGTCCGAATCGCAGGCTTCCAGGGTCAGTGCGTCAATCTGCACCGGCCGCGGGTCTCGTTCCAGCCACCAGCCCTGATGCGCCAGCTTGTACAGCCGGACGCCTTTTCGCTTGATCGACGCGATCATCGGCGGAACCAGGGCGTCTTGCCGCTGAATTGCTTGCAACGCTTCCCGGATGATACTCGCCTCGAACCGGGGCGCCTGAACTGTCAAGGTCCAGGGCGCATCGCTGTCCCATGTGCCGCTCAGGGCGCCGAGGGTGACTTCCGCCCGGTAGGCCTTGGCGCCTTCCAGGCGATCTCCCAGTGTCTTTGTCGCGTCGCCCAGCGCGACCACCAGCAGCCCGGTGGCCATGGGATCCAACGCTCCGGCGTGGCCCACATGCTGCTCGCCCGTGATCGCACGGATCCGGGCGCAAACGTCAAAAGAGGTCCAGCCCGCCGGTTTGTCGATCAGAATCAGGTTGTCCGCTTCGGTCAACTGTCCCTGGCCTCTCGGATCGCCGCCAGGATGGTCTTTTTGACCGTGGCCAGATCGCCTTCCATCCGGCAGCCGGCGGCTTTCTTGTGTCCGCCGCCTCCGAAAGTGGAGGCGATCGCGGACACGTCAATGTCGTCGCTGTTGCTGCGCAACGAGAGTTTGAATTTGTCCTTATGGGTCTCACGCAGCAGGGCGCACACCTCCACGCCATGTATGGCGCTGATGTGGTCCACAAACCCCTCGGTGTCGATATTCTTCTCAGCGAGGTTAATGTGAGACATGGAGATGCTGCCGTTGTCAAACAACTCGATCCGGGACAGGAACTTGGCCAACGTGTTGACCGTACGTTTGGGGGTGGTGTAGAACACCAGCTCCGCGGCGAGCGCGGGGTTGGCCCCCTGCTGCACCAACGCGGCTGCCGTGGCGAACGTCTGCGCGGTGGTGTTACTGAAGCGGAAACGGCCGGTGTCGGTCATGATGCCCACATAGAGCGCCATGGCAGCGTCCGGCTCAGGCGTCACCCGGAATTCCTGGTACAGGCGGTGCAGCATTTCGGTGGTGGCGGCGGCCTTCGCGTCGATCCACGCCGCATTGCCGAACCCGTCGTTGGACACGTGGTGATCAATGTTGATCACCCGCTTGCCGTCCGTGATCAACGGCGCCACCTGTCCGATACGCCCGAACTCGCCGGCGTCGAGAATCACCGCCGCTTGAAATGACGGCGGATCACGCAGCTCGTCGGCAACCCGGATCTCGTCGCTGCCGGCGATAAACCGGTAGCGTAACGGTGCGGGGTCCGGGAGCACCGGGGTAGCCTTCTTGCCCAATGCGCGGAGCAAAGCGACCATAGCCAGCACCGACCCGACCGCGTCGCCGTCGGGCGAAATGTGGCATGTGACCAGGAACTCGTCGGCGTCCCGGATCTCTTGTACGATCTCAGGAATCGCCACTCGTTTCCTCTTCAGGGGGGGATTGGGAGCTGTGAATCTTGTTCAACAACTGCTCAATCCGGTCAGCACGTTCCAATGTGTCGTCCCAGAAAAAGCGAAACTCGGGGAGTTTGCGCATCCGGACCTGCTGGGCCGCGGCTTTGCGCAGTCCGGGCAGCCGCTTCTTGACCGCCCGCTGGATCTCCTCTTCGTCCGTATCTTCCGCAGGGCTGATCGAAACATAAATCCCCGCGACCTTGAAATCGTCCGATACCCGTACCTCCGTCACCGTGACCAGGCTGCCCGGATAGTACGGTTCTACTTCCTGCCGCAGAAAATCCGCGGCTACTTTTTGCAACTCGGCTCCTAACCGGTAGGAGCGGGTTTTCTTGGGGATTTTCATATGTATCTGAATCTCGTTGTTACCGAACTACACTTAACAGGATATTAGGATAAAAGGATGTCAAGGATCTTTGTATAAGTCAAATAAGTAAAGAAAGTGAAAAAAGTGAAAAAAGGAACTGAACTACACTTAACAGGATATTAGGATAAAAGGATATCAAGGATCTTTGTATAAGTCAAGAAAGTAAAGAAAGTAAAGAAAGTGAAAAAAGGAACTGAACTACACTTAACAGGATATTAGGATAAAAGGATGTCAAGGATCTTTGTATAAGTCAA
>CAZYOC010000019.1:3463-28275 GCA_964648415.1 uncultured bacterium
AGGAACTGAACTACACTTAACAGGATATTAGGATAAAAGGATGTCAAGGATCTTTTTATAAGTAAAGAAAGTGAAAAAAGGAACTGATATTAGAGCTTTGAGAGCCGAATGTTATTCTTGCTGTTGACTTCAGGTGTATGTGTTGGCGCAAATTAATTCTTAATTCTTAATTCTTAATTCTTAGAGGAACTGCACCATCCGTTCCCGCACTTCCGCGCCCGGGATCGTTTCTGCGAGTCGTGACGCCGCGTCCAGCCGTTCCCGCGCTTTGCCCTCGTCCGGCGCCACCGTCACCACAGCCAGATGACATCGCGCCACCAGGTCCTGGTGATCCACTTCCGCCACCGACACGTTGTATCGTGCGCGCAGCTTGTCTTTCAAGGAACGGATGACCTTGCGTTTCTCTTTCAGCGAGGTCGAACCCGGAATCAGGATGTCAAGCTCCAACAGGCCAATGGCCGCCATGCAGCACCCAAGCGTAATCAGTTATCCTTGATATCCTGAATATCCTGAATATCCTGCTACGGATTCTTGACAGACTTACCCGTCGACTTCAATATGCCGCTCCACTTCCACCTCGTGGAAGGACTCGAGAACGTCGCCGACCTTAATGTCGTTGAAATTTTCCACCTTGATGCCGCAGTCGTAGCCCTGCTGCACTTCCTTGGCGTCCTCTTTGAAGCGTTTCAAGGTGTCGATCGCGCCGTTGTAGATCTCCGTGCCGTCGCGGATCACGCGGATCTTGTTGTTTCTCGACACCTTGCCCTGCACCACATGGCATCCGGCGATGGTCCCGATCCGGCTGATCTTGAACAAGTCGCGGACCTCGATGGTTCCAAGAACCTGTTCCTCAAATTCACGGCGGTGCATGCCGATGATGTCCGCCTTGATATCCTCGATCAGCTCGTAAATGACCCGGTACGTCCGGTAGGAGACATTTTCGCGCTGCGCCATCTCACGGGCGTTCAGGTTCGGATGGACATTGAAGCCGATGATCAGGGCGTGGGAGGCCGACGCCAGCAGAACATTGGACTCGTTAATCGGTCCCACGCTCCGGTGGATGATCTTCACTTCCACTTCGTCGGTGGACAGCCGCATCAGCGCGTCGGCGATGGCTTCCACCGACCCGTCCACGTCGCCCTTGATGATCAGGTTCAGGATCTTCTTCTCGCTGCCTTCCAACGTGGTCAGGAAGCTGGGTTTGCTGAAGCTCTCCTTCAGGCGCATCTCCTGTTCACGGAGCTGCAACTGGCGTTTGGAGGCCAGTTCGCGCGCCTCACGTTCCACGCTGAACACGACAAACGTGTCGCCCACATGAGGTGCGGCTTCAAACCCGGTGATCTCCACCGGCTGGCCGGGAAGAGCCTTGTCACGCTTCTGGCCGCGTTCGTCGTACATCGCCCGCACACGTCCGAAGTACGGTCCCGCCACGAAGACATCGCCTTCGTGCAGGGCGCCTTTCTGAACGAGCACCGTACATACGGTTCCTCGTCCTTTTTCCAGACGGGACTCGATGACGATGCCCTTTGCCGGAGCGTCCTGCACGGCTTTCAATTCCAGCATTTCCGACGCGATCAGGATGCTGTCCAGCAGATTTTCAATCCCCATGCCGGTTTTGGCGGACACTTCGGCCGCCTGCACTTCGCCGCCGAACTCTTCCACCATCACGTTCAGTTCAGCCAGTTGCCGCTTCACCTTGGTGGAATCCGCCCCGGGTTTGTCCATCTTGTTGATGGCGACCACCATGGGCACATCAGCCGCCTTGGCGTGGTCAACAGCTTCCACGGTTTGCGGCATGACCTGGTCGTCAGCCGCCACCACCAGCACCACGATATCCGTGGCCTGAGCGCCTCGGGCGCGCATGGCGGTAAACGCTTCGTGACCCGGCGTGTCCAGGAAAGTGATCTTTTTATCGTTGCGCTCGATTTCGTAGGCGCCGATATGCTGTGTGATGCCGCCCGCTTCGCCGGCCACCACGTGAGTCTCGCGGATATGGTCCAGCAGCGAGGTCTTGCCGTGGTCGACGTGGCCCATCACAGTCACCACCGGCGGACGCGGCAGCAGTTCGCCCTCGTCCTCTTCTTCCTCATGGTCGGCAATGATCTCTTCATCCGCCACCTGGTCAATGAACTCGACCTGGTAGCCGTGCTCCTCCGCCAGCAGCTCGAGGGTATCCTTCTCCAGGCGCTGGTTGATGGTGACACGCAGCCCCAGCAGCAGACACTCTTTGATCAGGTCCGTCACCGGCACGTCCATCAACTGGGCCAGTTCGGAAGTGGAGATGAACTCCGTGACCTTCAACTGGTTGGCCTCGTCGTCGACCATACCGACATCGGATGTGACCTTGCGCCTCTTACGCTTTCTGCTGGTGGTGTCCATGGCGGCCAGCGTTTTGCGCACGCTGTCCTGGACCTCGCGGACGTCGACCTTTTTCTTCTTGTCGCGTTTGCGTTTCCGCTTGGAGGCCTTGCCTGTGGAGACCCAACCGCCTTTGGCTCCGCCGCTGGTTTCCTTCGCCGGTTGCTTGGTTTCTTCCGCGCGCGGTTTGCGCTTGCGCTTGCGCTTGCGACGTTTGGCGTCCTCGTCCTCTTCCTTCTCGTCCGCCGGCTTGGCAGGCGGTGGGGGAGGAGGAGGCTTCGGCTTGTCTTCCTTGGGTGGCGGAGTGTATTGAACGATATCTTCGTTGCTGACCGTACCCCGCACCGAGGGCCGCGACGCACGTTGTGGTTTCGCTTTGGCTTCGCCCGCTTCGGGCTTCTCCGCTTGAGGTTTGCGGGGAGCCGGAAGGTCGGGCGGCGCCTGGCGTACGCTTGGTGAAGCCGCGCGGGACCGAGTCTTACGCTTCGGTGCTTCAGCTTCCGAAGGCTGTAGTTCGGGCTCGCCTTCCGGTTCCGGGACGGTCTCTTCGGGCGGTGGCGTCTGGATAACGTCATCAGAAGTGATGGAGCGGACCGAGGGGCGCTTCTTGGGAGGAGCGCTGGGCTGTTCCGAGCTCTCCAGGATTTTCTGCAGGTCGGCCTGCCGCACTTCCTGGGTCTCGCGTTCCTTCGCTTCCGACTCCCGCCGTTCTTCTATGGCCTGCAACTCAGCCCAACGGTCCGGAGCGAACCGTTGCAGCAGAGTCTGGTAGACCTCATCTGTAATGGGGGTCATCTGCTTCTTGGTGGCCTCGACACCTTCCGCCTTCAACGCCTCCATCAGCGTTTCACTGGCCAGGTTCAGCTCTTTGGCAACCTGAAACAATTTGCGGGCCTTTTTCGCCGCCAAATTCGTACTCCCTCTCGCTTCCCGTCTATTCCTGCTCGAAATATGAGCTCAGGATGGTCACGATTTTTTCTACGTCTTCTTCGTTTAACGCTTCGATCTTCACCAAATCTTCACGGTTGGCGTCGAGCACTTCTTCCGCCGTGTTGTAGCCGGAGTCGACCAGAGCCGCGCGCCACTCCTGCGTCAGTTCCTCCACATCCGCCAGCGCCAGCTCCTCGGTGTAGTATTCACTCTCCTTCACCGGTTCAATCTCATAGCCGGTGATCTGGCCGGCAAGCCGGATGTTCTGGCCGCGACGCCCGATGGCGATGGACATCTGATCGTCCGGAATCACCACCGTACACCTGTTATCCGGATCGTGGAACAGAATCTCGACCGGGATCACCGGAGCCAGGGAACGGCGAACCAGCAGCTCCCGCTCGTTGGTCCAGTGAATGATGTCAATCTTCTCGTTGTTCAGCTCCCGGACAACGGCTTGGATCCGGACACCCTTCATCCCGACACAGGCGCCCACCGGATCAACCCGGCGGTCGTTGGAAACCACCGCGATCTTCGTACGGTCGCCCGACTCGCGCGCGATGTCCTTGATCTCCACGATCCCATCATAAATCTCCGGCACCTCAAGCTCGAAAAGCCGTTTGACAAACATCGGGCTCTTGCGTGAGACCACGATTTCCGGATCCCGGTTGGTCTCTCGCACGTCCGTGATGATCGCTTTAACCGACTGGCCGCGACGATATCGTTCGTTGTACACCTGCTCATTGGACGGCATCACCACTTCGGTCTTGTCTATGTTAATCCGAAGCTCGTACTTGTTGATCTGGTGAACATCGCCGATGATGATTTCACCAATCCGCTTGGAAAACTCGTCGAACAGGTTCTGTTTCTCAATTTCCTTGATCTTCTGAATCAGGTTCTGCTTCGCGGAAATGATCAGCCGGCGACCGAATTTGCGGTAGTCGATGACCTCGACAAACTCGTCACCTACTTCCGCATCCTCGTCGACTTCCTGCGCCTTCGACAGCTCGATCTCAAGGCCTTCTTCTTCGACTTCGCCATCCGCAACGACTTCCTTCTCCGCGTAGATTTCGATGTCACCCTTGTCAATATTAAAGATGACGGAGAAGTTTTCGCTGGTACCGTACCGTTTCTCAATCGCCTTCAGGAACACCGACTCGATGATCTCCTGAAAGGAGTCCCGGTCAATGTCCTTGTCCCGAATGATCTGTGAAATGGCTTCGACTATGGCCTGATTCATCTCTGCACTCTCTGAATACCCCTGTTTGAACACGAAGGCGAAACGCCCCTGTGGTTACCAGGGTAAGGCAACCCGGGCTTCCGTAATCCTCCCCCACGGTATCAACTCGCCCTCGTCGACGACAACGCCGTCTTCCTGCACGGCCTTCAGCTCTCCTTCGACCAGACGATGGCCGGGGGGGATCTGAAGCTTTTTTTTCTTCTTTTTTCCCTTGCCCTCTTTTTTCGAGCGCTTCGGGGCAGGCTCTTCAAGCTGACTGTCAAGCTCAGGATCCCTGATGACTACCTTGATAGCCCGGCCCACGTTTTTGGTATACTGCCACGCCTCGGATAAAGGGCGATCCAGGCCGGGCGAGGAGACATCCAACGCATATTCACGCGGGACATCGTCCGCCAGGTCCAGCCGATCCTCGAACGCTCGCGAACAGGTAGCGCACTCATCGAGAGTGATCGCGCGCTCCTTATGGTCCAGGGTGATTGCAAGCTGCAGCCGTCCGCTGACACCGCGCACCATCACATCAAGCAGCGCCACTGCTTCGTCGGTCAACGCCGGAGCAATGATCTCCCGGATACGACGTTCTGTCAGCACAACCTTACCCTTCCCTAAAAGTAAAGAGTGGGCCAGGCCCACTCTTAATAGCTCCTTAAGCTATGAAGAATCGAATGCAAAGTCAAGCAGCCCGGCGTACTTGCATCAGCCCTGGTGATTCAGCTGCGCCAGCTGCAATTCAGCGTCACGGTCAAACGGGGTCTCTTCGTAATTGTCCAGCAACCGTTGAAAGCTACGCTTCGCTTCGTCGGGATTGCCGGCCAGTACCCACAATCGACCTGATTCGAACAGGGCATAGGGCTTTGCATGGCCAAATTTATTCTTGCGATAGAGCTGTTCGAATCTCTGCGCCGCTTCTTCAAAACGTCCCAGGTTCTCCAGAGCAGCCGCCTGGCCGCTTAACGCCGCCTCCAGCAACAGGTAGGAGTCTTTGTATTCACGTTCCAGGCGCTCAAAGGCCTCCAACGCGGCTTCGCTGTCGCCTTCCGACAGATGCAGCTCCGCCAACTGAGCCACGGCTTCCGCGCCGCCCTGGGTGCCTGAATAACGGTCGGCGATGACAGTCAAGCTGTCCACGGCGACTTCCATACGCCCCTGGTTGACGATCTTGCGGACATGCGCCAGGGAGGTCAACGCATCATCGTTGGCCACCTCGCGAATGTTGCTGACCACAATCGCCACCACAAGCAACGCCACCACCGCCGCCACGGAAATCGTGACAATGCGGCCATGCACATCCATGAACGATTTGGCTTTGCCGGCGGTCTCGATCAGCGGATCCTGCCGCAGTTCTTTTTTCGTCAGTCTCTTCTGGGCGCGCGCCATGAGTGTTGTATCCCGCTTGACTTAACCTGTTGGCTTGTGTAGTATCTGAAACCCCGAAATGTAGAGTATTCCGGGCCGGCTTTCAAGGGGAGGGCCTCGCTGAAGGAGTAGAGGAGGATTCGCCGGATCGCGACGGGAACAGCAGACCCGTTTCAGCTGTAGAATAAAAAACACGGTAGTGGCTATCGTATTCGTATTGGTTCGTCCCGGTAAGCGAAGGAGCCCTTTCGCGAGACATTTTGGATGGAACCCTTCGGGGCTTCCGGGGACTTGACGCAGGCCTTGAAAGTTTCATAGTTTATAGCATGATGAAAGTAAAACTCGGCATAGTCAGCATTGGATTGCTTCTGGTCTTCTCCATCGCCGTGATGGCGAGCGGGTGGGCCTTGAGCACCTACAGTGTGCGGGTGGTCGGAAACTACCCGATGATCTCCTGGTCCATGCAGGAGCAGCATGGAGTGGGTGGGTTCGCTATTGAGCGTTCCATGGGGAACGACGACAGCTTCATTGAAATCGCCACAATCCACAACCTGAAACCCACCCATGAAACTTACAGGTACTATGATGATAGTGTGCTGAAGACCACAGCCACGAGGTACTACTACCGGATCCGCGTTCTCGACCGCAATAACGAATCGCTGGGATACACCGATTCGCGGTCTGTCGAGGTGGACAACAATCTGGTCCAGCAGACCTGGGGCAGCCTGAAAGCGTTGTTCAGGTAACCCTGCGTACATAGAGTTTGAGGATTCAACCGCTTCGGCGGTTTTTTTTTGCCCGGTTTGACAACAGACGCCGCTGGCGCTGGGGGCACCTGCTTGCCAACTCTGTTTTCGACGGAGTACATTCTGAGATTGCATGGGTGAACTCACCACATTCCTGGAGTAAGCATGAAAAAGGGGTCGTTCGTCAATCTGTCCCTTCTGCTGGGCGTACTTGCGCTTACGGTGATCTCTGCCGGTTGCGGAAATGACGCCTATACCGCCGATACTTTTATTCTGAAGTTCAACCGGATCAACGATACCGATTCGCTGGTCACGTTGTGCCGGAAATACATGGACGCCTCCATTGACGAGCATGAGCGTTTCACCCTGGCTCGCCTGGTGGCGCAAAAATGGAAGGAGATTGATCCTGATGGCGTACGGGCTTACCTGCAGGAGAAGCATGACGAGAACCCGGTCGTGGTGCGCTATCTGTTCCTGATGGGTGAGGTCGCCGACGATCCCAAAGCGCGCATTGATTACGCCCGCCAGGTCATCGAGCTGTCGCCCGTATGGCCTAACGGTTATCTCCTGTTAACCGAGACATATATCGAGGAGCTCTTCCCGCTTCCATTGTGGGATCGTGAAGCAAACCCTCTGTATGAAGAGTTGCGAAACGATACCGGCAAATTCATGTCGTTATCACGTTTCAGTCCGGAGGATTCCTGGGCGTACCGCCCGGAATACGAATTCCACCTGTTCGCCGGCGATGCGGAGGAGGCGGGGCGCGCCCTCGCCAAAGCACAGAAACTGGAAGGCGACTGGGTTCGGCCCTACCACTGGGCGCGGTTGTACGCTCATCAGAAAAAAGACGACAAGCTGAGGGAGAAGGCGGAAGAGGAAGTAGCCCTGCGGATTCAGGAGCTCCAGGCCTCGAAGGAGCATCGCAAGGAGGCGGTGGAAGAACTGATTGATGAGTTGTTATGGGATGCGCAACGGTGGAAAACGCTGATCCGGCAGTACAAACAGGAAGCGGACTGGAGGGAGAATCCCGCGGCGCTGGTGGAGCTTGCCGAAGTCTATGCCGCCGCGGGACAACCGCTCAAAGCGGTCGACCACCTGGAACAGGCGGCGGGCCTGGGCTGGGCGCGTTATGAGTACTTGACGCATGAAAGCGTGTTTGACCTCCTGCACAAGAATCCTCGCTGGGATAAGCTGGTTGCGCAGGTCCGTGGCAACTGGGAGCGTACAAGCACCGACCGACGCATCCAAACCCACAACAAACGTATCAGCCGGGCTATCCGGGACTGGTATTTTACGACGGCCCAAGGCGATACGATTTCCGCAGAGCACCTTTTCGGAAAGATCGCGGTGCTGAATTTCTGGACCCCACGCTGTGAAACCTGTGTGGAAGCAATCCTGCCGGTTGTAGATTCGCTGGCGGTGCAGTATCAGGATGAAGATGACGTGGTTGTCTATGCCGTGCGGATCTGGGACAAGGGGATCGCCCTGCATAAAAGACACTTCCAGGCGGAGGAGTACACGGTTACGCCGCTGTTCGCCACACCGCGGCAATCCGCGGTATTCCCGATTAAGGAACTGCCCTACACCTGTGTGCTTGACAGGGAGGGGCGCATTCGGTATGAACTGGATCGCTTCTATGAAGGCACGTACGACATGATCGATTGGATGGTGCAGTCGCTCAAATAGCTGCAACGCCCCAAGAAGCTCGGGGGAATTGCATATACAAAAGTCTCGGATGTAAGTTAAGCCAGATACAACGATTCCCATGGTTTGATCAGCGGGTCCTCATGCCAAGAACAAACGCTGCACAGATTCTCGAGCTCATCTCGTCGAAGGGCGACCTGCCTCCGATGCCGGAGGTCGTTGGGCGCCTTTTGACGCTGCTCGACGATCCCGACAGCAGTATGGCGGAGATCATCCGGGTGATCAAGACAGATCCCGCGATGGTGGGGCGTATCCTGACACTTGCCCATCCCGGCGATGACGAGGTGAAGCAAACAAAGATTACCGATGTCGCTATCACCGCCGCCAGGCTGGGACGCACTGAAATTCGGAAAATTGTGCTGTCAACCTCGCTGATGGAGCTTTTCGAGCACACGAAAAAGATTGACCAGGCCATGTTCTGGCGCCACAGCCTTACAGTAGCCCTCAACGCGCAACTCCTGTCCCGTATTCTAGGGGCGGATCAGAGCGCACAACACACCGCTTACCTCGCCGGTCTGCTCCACGATATCGGCCTGCTGGTGTTCGGACACCTGATCCCCCAGACCTACGGGAACTTCATCACCCGGATCTCCGGCAATCGCAACCCCAGCCATCAGTACCAACTCTCCCTGATGGAAGATGAAGCGTTCGGGATCGACCACGCCCGCCTTGGCGCAGCGTATATCGAAGAATGGTGGCCTGTGGATCAAACTATCATCATGGGAGTGCGTCACCATCACCCCGAGGTCACCCTGCCCGGCAACCTGCCCACCATCGCAAAACTGGTGATTACAGCCGACCTGTTCACTCACTCGAAGCATGTCCACAATGGCGTAAACGTCTACCGGGATCCGTTCGACCTCTATGCGCTCCGTGTTCTGGACTTGGATCAAGACCAGATCGAGCGTTTTCTGGACATGGCGCCGATGAATGTGGAGCTGGCCTCCAATCAGGTGTCTTAGCCAAGACTCTTTACCTCTACCGTCGCCGCCGAAACCACACTCGCACCGCTCCCCACAGCGCCCCGCCGATCATCGCCACGATAAACAGGTAATACCGGATCTCGCCGGACGTGAGAATCGGGACTGTCACCACGAATTGAAACCCCACCATCAACGCCAGCAGGACGAGCGCCGTCAGCTTTTTCGCGTAAGGCGCGACCAGACTTCCCAGCCAGACAAACATGAAACCGGTGGCGAGACGTCCGATGGCCGTGGCGAAGATCTTGAACCACCCGGGCAGGTCGCCGGTCCCCTTGATCACCGGCATCACCAGGGTGAAAAAGACCATGTTGAAGATCAGCAACGCGCCGGTCAACGCCGCCGGCAACACCAGCACCCAGCGCAGGATGGCCCGCCACTGAGCGCGTTCCTGTGAAGCTGACTGTGTTGCAGCTCCTTCAGTTCGGGAAGAGGGTGCTGATCCTGGATTCGGGGTAGCGTCGCCATAGCCCACCCGCTTTGCTTTGCCGCCCTTCAGCTGGTCGTAGGCTGCGGTAATCGCCTTCAGCTTATCTTGAGCTTTTGCTTGAAGTTTCTCGTCGCCGGGAAAACGGTCCGGGTGCCAGACTTTCACCAGGTCCAGGTACGCTTCCCGTATTTCAGTTTCCGTCGACAGCGGGGTCGTGCCGAGGACACGGTGTGCGTGGACATACGGATCAAGCATGACGACCATCCCAGGTTTTCCCGTAGATCAGATCGTCGCACCACAGCGCCAGCCGCCGGACCCAGGGATTCAGCCGGATGGCGAAGCGCACCGAGTTATGGAACCGGTTGGTGCGATGGGAATATGGGCACACCGCCATGCAGATCCCGCAGTCCGTACCGATATGGCGCCAGTAGGCGTAGCAGCTCGCCACCTTTGTCGGCCATTTGCTGACGCCCCGGACGCGGTGTTTTTCGCCAGAAGTCAACGAATGCGACGGGCAATTCTTCGAGCACTTCTTGCAGATTTCGCAAAATTCCTGCACAGCCAGGTGGACCGGTTTGTCCTGTTTCAAGGGGAAATCTGTGGTCACGGCTCCGATACGCACCCGGCTGCCGTACCTGTCCGCCACGAGGATGTTGTTTCGCGCCAGCTCGCCCAGCCCGGCGCTGACAGCGAGAGGCGGCAGGATGACGTCGTAGTGGCCGTCGTAGTGAGGTTTCGCGTCGTAGCCCAGTTCCTCCAGGACGGCGGCCGTGAACATGGAAATGCGAGCGGCACGGTAATACTGTTTCGCCGACTCACGGATGACTTCGGCGTGAGGAGCGGTCTGCATGGCGTCGTGGTTCATCTCGACCAAAAAGATGAGGGCGTTGGGGTGCGGAAGGTCGACCTCGTGGCCATAGTCCTCGTCGAGTCGTCCTTTGAAGGTGTACACAAACGCGGGATCGAGGCGGGTCGCACCAGACGCCACCGCTCCGAAAGCGCGCAGCATCTTCTTCAAGGTTCGTGTTGGTTTGCGGGAGAATCTGATCTGATCCGCCCAGGCAGCGACTTGATCTCGGTCGGTGGTGATGTCGCCGATCCGCTCGAACCACCGGTCGGCTTCCTTGCTGATTTCGGGATGATAATGCTTGCCGCCGGGCGTACAGAGGCGAGGCCGGTTGCGGATCCTGTCGTCGATGCTCCGCAGCCAGGGATTGCGGGTGTAGTAATCCTGGTATTGCCATGTTTTTTCGCGCCTTGCCGCACGGGCGAACATGGTATCCCGTTCATCCATGCGCCGGTTCGGCACAGGCATACGCCGCCGTTTGAACAGGTCCACCGGCGCGAGGAGCAGGCCGAATCCGGCCAGCATCCCTGTGAGGAGCCACTTTTTAGTCACACTGCGCATGGCCGCAATATAGCCCTTTGCAGCGACGGATGCAGAGGCTACTTCTGAAACGTCTTCTTGATCAAGTCTTCGAGGTAGTCCTTTGGGTTTTCCAGCAGATTGACGGTGATTTGCAGGCTGTTGCGTTTCACCAGTTTGAAGCCGTGCTCGTAGCCGTCGAGCTTCTCCAGCAGCACATCACCCGCGGTTTTGCCGTCCTCCATGTGTTCTTGCAGCCAGCGACGCGCGGCGGGGGAGACGTTCAGCTTGATCTCCGTCTTCGCCTCGAATTCCTCGATGACATGTTGCATGGATTGCCCGAACACCATGTCGTCGCAGACCTGTTTCGGGTTCTCTACCATGTCCACGGTGACATGGAGCTTCCGTATTGAGGTTGACGGCAGCCGCTTTTCAAAGGGGATCAGAACACGTTCTACGACACGGGTCAACCCGCGTGCGCCGGTGCGCTCTTTGTGAGCTTTGCCGGCGATCAGATGCAGCGCCTCGTCGCTGAAGCTCAGCTCGATGTCGTAGGCGGCGAAATCGCGGATCTTGCCTTGCACGACGGCGTTGTAGGGATTGGTCAGCACCTGGTAGAGGCCGTCACGGTCCAGGTTCTGTAACCGCGCCAGCACCGGCAGCCGGCCGATGAATTCCGACTCGAAACCGTATTCGATCAGATCCTCGGTGGTCGCTTCGTCCAGGACTTCCTCGTCGGTCATGTCCGCCCGTTCGCTATCGTCACGGAAGCCGATGGCTTTCCGGTTCAGGCGGCGCTCGACGATTTTGTCCAGGCCACTGAACGCGCCGGATACGATGAAGAGAATGTTGCGGGTGTTAACTTTCTTCTTGGGGGCTTTGACGGTTTTCTGAGTTTCGATCACGGCTTCCATCTGGCTGGCGAGGTCGTGGGGGACACGCAGATCGACGTCGGTCTCCTCCATCAGTTTCAGGAGGTTACGCTGCACGCCGGTACGGCTGACATCCGGCCCGGCGGCGCCCTGGCTGGCGGCGATCTTGTCGATCTCGTCAATGTAGACAATGCCGTATTCCGCCGCTTTGATGCTATCCTTTGCCGCCTTGACCAAGTCGCGCACCAGGTCCTCCACGTCGCCGCCCACGTAGCCGGTTTCGCTGAACTTGGTGGCGTCGCCCTTGACAAACGGCGCGCCGATCCGGTCGGCGATCAGCTTGATGATGTACGTCTTCCCGACACCGGTTGGGCCGATCATCAGGATGTTGGGTTTGATCTGGCCGGGAATGCGGGGCAGCTCCTTGCCGGCATCGCGTTCCCACTTCATCCGCTTAAAATGGGTTGCGACTTTCGTGGCGAGGATCTCCAGCGCGTCCTCCTGGCAGACGACATATTCACGCAGATAGCGCTCCAGCTCTTCGGGAGTAAGATCGAACTCGATGCCGAGATCTTCTTCATCCTTGGGATCGGCGGTTGTCTCTTTGGTTCCCAGCGAATCAACCTGGGCTTTGACCGCGTTGTCGCCGTATTTCTCTTTCAGGAACTCCTCCACATCCTTCTGAAGTTGGTCGAGGCGAGGGAGCCCGGGTTTCTTGTTTTCGAGGCCTGGTTTGGACTGCATGAATGCCACCGCGTGTTGTGTTTGCTGCCTTTTCGGCAGAAGAATCGGCTTTAATAGCATAACGGTGAAAGGTCTTATCTCACTCATTTTTCTCATATTAGAAGTGAAGCTGTGCAAGTCTTTCTTCGCATTGCAGTGTATAAGAAAGTTTACTTCCATACTCCCAAGAGGTTAACCCCGGCCTACTGCGAGGCGAATGCTCATTTTTTCTGAATAACTCTTGACGGCGAGAAAACAGGTTTCGTATCTTTAACGCAATTGCCAGACCCAAGGTTGCATCAGGGAGAGCGCTCTGGCAAGAGGTGCGCCGGGCTTGGGAGGTCGGGGCGTAAAGAGACAGGGAGGGGTGATGCCGGTCCGGGTGGACGATCCTTCGCTTACAGATCGTCTGGCAAAGATCGAGCTGGTCATCTTCGATGTTGATGGGGTGCTGACCGACGGGTCGGCCTACTTCGACAGCCAGGGGATGGCGTTTAAAGCGTTTTCCATGCGCGACGGCTTCGGCTTTGTCCTCGCCCGCTTCGCCGGGATCGAACTGGGCTGCCTGACCGGCAACGTGGCCGATATGGTGCTGCGCCGGCTGGAGAAATTCAACATCACCCTCATTAAAGGCGGCCACTTCCGTAAACTCGGTTTCTACGAAGAAATACTCGAGGAAACCGGCCTCTCCGACAAACAGACCCTGTACATTGGCGACGACCTCTTTGATTTGCCTGTGCTGAAGCGGACCGGTGTGTCCGCTGCGCCGGCGGATGCCCATGAAGATGTGCGCCGTGTGGTGGATGCCGTGACAAGTGTCGGCGGCGGGAAGGGAGCGGTGCGGGAAGTGGTGGAAGCTGTTGTCAAGGCGAAGGGCCTGTGGGAGGACGTGCTGGAACGGATTGAGTCGGATGAAAAGGGAGGACTTTAGGAGAAATTAAGAATTAAGAATTAAAAATTAAGAATTAAAAATTAAAAATTAAAAATTAAAAATTAAAACATATGTCGATGTGATTTTTTTATAGAAGATGATACTGATGTCAACAGCAATGTCATTCCAGTGGTGGAAAGAATATCAGAATCAGAAGCGATGTCATTCCTGCGAAAGCAGGAATCCAGCATCGAAACGAGGTTAAAACATACATTCTTGATCAACTTGGTTCGTTCGTTTAGTTCTTTTAACAGTGCGAAAAGGAGAAAGGCTGGAAAAGTAAGTCTTACTGATTGATAGCGTTACAAGGTAATTCTTTCTTTACTTTTTTCACCTTTTTCACTTTTTTCACTTCATTCAAAAGGAGGAAGACATGAAGAAGTTTGCAGCGGTTGTACTCGGCGTGATGATGGTCGCCGGATTTGCCTTCGCGGCGGACATGCCCGACGCGTTGATGAAGGGCTCGTGGGAACTGGGCGGTGGTTTCTGGTGGAACTCAGCCAGTGGCGACCTGTATGGTGATGATGGTGTCACAACCATGATGCTCGATCCTGAAATCGGCTACTTCATCATGGACGGTCTGGCGATCGGTATCGAACTTGGGATGGAGAACAGAACTGCTGGTGATGCGACGAACAGCGAGTTCGGTTTCGGTCCTGGTATTGCGTACTACCTGCCGATGGCGATGGGCCCGGGTCACATGTACGGCGAACTGGCCTACATGATGGAGAGCAAAACCGAAAACTCCGGTGTTGCTGGTGCTGATGATCAGAAGCATTCCTACTCTCACATCGTGCTTGGTCTCGGCTACGATGTCATGTTGAGTGATCACACCGCCGTGTTCGGTGAATTCTACTACGACATGGCCAGTGGCAAGATGACCGACCCGACGGAAACCGATGCTGAAAGCGGTTCCAACATGGGCATCATGATCGGCCTGAAGGTCTTCCATTTCTAAGATTCGTTTGAACGCTCGACGTTTCCGCCGGACTCCCAGGGTGTACTTGGGGGTCCGGCTTTTGTATTTTATCCCTACCATGGCACGACACTTGCTCACCATCTCGCGCGCGTTGCTGCTCTTGCCGCTGCTGATCGGCCTCGGCTGCGCCGACCTCGATACCGGGCCGCAGCTCGCCGACCAGGAGGTGCGCAATGCTCTGCCCTCGCAGGAATTCACCAACGCTACCCTGGTGCACACCAAGCGCGCCGATACCACGTTCGTCCTCCAGGCGCCGGTCATCTATCGCAACGATCTCATCAGCCGGGCTGACCTGTTCGGTGGGATCACCATCACGTTTTATCGTGACGGCTACCCGGGCACCGTCCTGACCGCCGACTCCGGCGCGGTGCTGCGTGACGGCAAGGAGATGGAAGCTTACGGCGATGTCGTTGTCGAGACCGATTCCGGCCTCGTCCTGTACACGGAGCGTATGCGTTGGGCGGACGCCGACCACTTGATCCGCAGCGATACCACCGTCACGCTGATCACCGAGGAGGACACTCTCTACGGCGACGGCCTGGTGGCGACGGAAGACCTGAAGCAGCGCCGCATTTCCAACGCCACCGGCGTGAGCTGGCGGACCGCGGGACGGGATTCCACCGGTCAGAAACAAGCCCGGGTGGACCCTTTCTTCGAGGCCGATAAGCAGGCGAAGGAAAGAAACGGGGCCGCCGCGCCGGATGACTCCACCATGATCCCCGACAGCCTGGAGGCGACGCGCGAAGCCGAGCCCGAATCAGCCGAACCGCAGCCTGCGCCGCCAGACACCGCTAGTTCATCGAGGAGCGGGCGATGAGGCACAGGATGACCATAGCGCTGGTTGCCGTTGTTCTGCTCACGGTAGGCGTCTTCGCGCAGTCGCCCTTCTCACGCGACCGGGACCGTGTCAATCCGCCACGCGGCCCGCAACACCGGCTGGCCGTACCATTGCAGGACAGCACTCGCAACCCTGACCGCGGGCAGTATGAGGGCTGGACTCGCAGCACGAAGGGCGCGGTGCGGCTGCTGCGGGCGAGAGAAGTCAAGCAGGAGGACCGTGGCAACGGCCTGGTGACCGTGTTCGATTGGGATGTCAAGCTGATCCAGGACTCGATGACTGTCTGGTGCGACCGGGCGTTTTACTGGGAGCGCATCAACAAGCTGCGCATGATCGGCGAAGTCATCATGATCGATCCTGTGCGGCGACTCGACGCGGATGAGGTGGTGCACAGTATCAAAGATGAGCGCACCGAGGCCACAGGGAACGTGGTCATGTACCGTGATTCGGTGCGACTTTCCACGGAACGCGGCCTCTACCAGCAGAAACTGAAGGTCGCGCATGTGTATGACGACATGCGGGTGGAGGACTGGCGGCGCGACATCACCCTGACCGGCGATGAAGGCATCTACGAGATCGAGCGAGAGAAGCTGGAAGTACCTGTAAATCCCGTCCTGGTGCAGATGGATTCCACCGGGGAAGTGCAGGGCCGCATCACCAGCGAGTTTATGGTATATGACGGGTCCGCCGGTTTCGCCGAGGCGCGCGATTCGGTGACGATTTTCTGGGAAGAACTGGAAGGCCGCTGCGGGAGGATGTTCTATTATCCCGACGATGAGAAAGCGCTGCTGCTCAATAAGCCGGTGGTCTGGCGAGGGCGTGACGAGGCCATGGGCGACTCGATCTGGATCTACCTTGACGGCGAGGAGCTGGATTCGGTGGAGGTGATCGGCCACTCGAAAGCGTACACTGTAGCGGATACCAGCAACAAGGACACACCGCGAAGCGTCATCACCGGCCAGCGTATCGTGATGGACTTCGATGACGGCGCGGTGGTGCGGATGCAGGCCGATGACCAGGCGAGCGCCGTCTACCATATCTTCGAAGAAGGCAAGGACAAGGGCTCCAACGAGACCAGCGGCGACCGGATTGTCTTATATTTCAAAGAGAACGAGCTGGATCACATCCAGGTCACGGGCGGAGCCAAGGGAACCTATTTCCCGAAACGCCTGGCGGACAAAGTGAGGAAGGAAGAGTAACCGTGCCGAATACACCCTCCACGTTGCAGGGCAAGAACCTGGTGAAGATCTACGGCAAGCGGACCGTGGTGAACAACGTCTCGCTCGATGTCTCCCAGGGGGAAATCGTCGGGCTGCTGGGACCCAACGGCGCGGGGAAGACCACCACCTTTTATATGATCGTGGGCCTGGTACAGCCCAACGACGGCCACATTACCCTCGACGAGGAAGACATCACCCGCAGGCGAATGTACCAGCGCGCACGGCGCGGGATCGCCTACCTCGCGCAGGAAGCGTCCATCTTCCGCAAGATGACGGTGGAGCAGAACCTGCTGGCGGTGCTGGAGACGCTGCCGTTGAACCGCTCCCAGCGACGCGAGAAATGCGAAAAACTGCTGGAAGAATTGTCCATTACCCATATCCGCAAGAGCAAAGCGTACAATCTGTCGGGTGGGGAACGGCGGCGCACCGAAATCGCGCGGTCGCTGGTCACCGATCCAAAATTCATCCTGCTGGATGAACCGTTCGCCGGAGTCGATCCCATCGCCGTGGCGGATATCCAGGAAATTGTCCGCAACCTGAAGGACCGGGGAATCGGGGTGCTGATCACCGATCATAATGTGCATGAGACGCTTGAAATCACCGACCGCGCGTACCTGCTGTACGAGGGTCGCATCCTCAAATCCGGGACCAGCGATTCCCTCGCCCAGGATGAGGAAGCGCGTCGCTTGTACCTGGGGGAGAAGTTCATCCTCAATCGTTAGGTGAGCAAAAACCTTGCCCCTTCGCAGTCGTAAAAAGTGCGATTCTCCTGTAAGTGGTTGGTATTGTGGAGGTAGTAGCAGGTTGTGATGGGCTCGGAGGGAGGTCTGCGAAGCGGGGTTGTTTCCCGGAGGAATTGGAAATCCGGCCTCGGCGTACTACGTTATGGGGGAAGCGTACGAGTTGGTATTGGTTAACCGGGTTGTGTGATTCATTATGCTGTTACGTCAGGAAATTCGCCTCAAACAGGAACAGGTTCTTCAGCCGCAGCAGATCCTGCGCAGCGAGCTGATCCAGCTTCCTTTGATCATGCTCGAACAGCGGTTCCAGCAGGAGTTCGAACAGAACCCGTTGCTGGAGGAGCTGGAAGAGGAGGAGCAGATCCAGGAGGAGGCCGCCGACGACCGCATGGAGAGCCCGGAAGCCAGTGACGCCAAAGACGACGACGATGACGCCGAAGCCAAAGATGCGGAGAAAGAAGAGGAGGAGGTCGACTGGGAGACTATCCTTAATGACGAAGACGACCAGATCGAGTACCGCGCCAACCGGCAGATCACCGAGCCGGTGGAAATCCCCCAGGCCGACGTCACCACCCTCAACGACAACCTGACCCAGCAGCTCCGCCTGGACCGGATCACACGTGACCAGCAGCGTATCGGCGAATATATCATCGGCAGCCTGGACCAGAAGGGCTACCTGGACGCGCCGGTGGAGCTGATCGCCGAAATGGCCGGTGTGGATGAGGAAGAGGTGGAAGAGGTGCTGCATCGTGTCCAGCGGTACGACCCGGCCGGCATCGCCGCGCGCGACCTGCGGGAATGCCTCATGATCCAGCTCGAGGTGCTGGGGGAGACCGATAGCAGCGCGTATGCGATCCTGCGAGACTTTTACGAAGAATTCGTGAACCGTCGGTATGAAGCCATCGCCTCGGGGCTGAGCGTCGAGTTGGGGGATGTACAGGCGGCGTTTAACCGGATCGTGAAGCTGAACCCCAAGCCCGGCGAGGGCGAGATCGATGAGAAGATGAATTATATCATCCCGGATCTCGTGGTCGAGGAGGTGGGCGACGAGTTGATGGTGGCCCTCAATGACGGCAATATCCCCAGTTTCCACATCAACGACGAGCTGAAGAAGCTGATCCTTTCCAAGTCCGACGGCGACAAGAAGGCGCGCGACTTCGCGATCCAGAAGGCCGAGAGCGCCCGCTGGTTCGTCAACGCCATCATGCAGCGCCGCACTACCATGGTGCGCACCATGCGGGCCATCGTGGAGCGCCAGTACGACTGGTTCAAGAGCGGCAAGGAAGTGGACCTCAAGCCGATGATCCTGCAGGATATCGCCGACATGATCGAGATGGACATCTCCACGATCAGCCGTGTGACGCGAGAAAAATACGTGCAAACCCCCTACGGCGTGTACGAGCTGAAATACTTCTTCAATGACCGGATGGAGAACTCCGACGGGGAAGAGGTGGCCACCCGCACGATCAAAGCCAAGCTGAAAGAGATTATCGGCCAGGAAGATAAGGCCAAACCCCTCTCCGACCAGAAGATCGCCGACCTGATGAAAGAGGCCGGCTTCCCCATCGCCCGCCGCACCGTGCAAAAATACCGGGAACAACTGAATATTCCGGTGAAGAGGTTGAGGAGGGTGGTGTCATGAGCTGGGTATCCGCAACAGAATCTTATACTGACGGTGAGCTTGAAAGACTTCTGTTTGATCCTGAAAGCCATTTGGTTGAAAGGAAGGAATCTCTTTCAGGCGGTGAGGTGAAAAAAAAGGTACGTCAGGCTATTTGTGCTTTTGCCAATGATTTTCCAGACGAACAGAAACCAGGTGTACTTTTTATCGGCGCCAGGGATCCTGATGGTAGCCCATCAGGAATATCCATAGATGATAGCCTTTTACTAAAGTTGGCAAATATCCGTGATGAAGGCGATATTCTTCCAATTCCTACGATCACTGTTTCAAGACGAAACTTGAGAGGCAACGATTATGCCGTAGTGATTGTATTTCCATCATTATTTCCGCCGGTACGTTACAAGGGCGCAGTGTGGATCCGAACTGGACCAAGCAGACGGCAGGCTACAGTTGAAGAAGAGATGCGGCTCACCGAGAAACGCCGTTCAAATGATCTTCCCTTCGATTTGCAACCTTTTCCATCCGCATCTATTGGTGATCTAAATGTAAAATACTTCACTGATGAATACCTTCCTAACAGCGTTTCCCATCAGGCATTGGATAAGAATAGTCGTTCAGTTCAGCAGCAAATGGCGTCGCTGCACTTTATTACATCGGATGTGTCTTCTGTACCCACATCGCTTGGGCTTCTGGTTGCGGGGAATTCCCCCTCCGATTTTATTCCAGGCGCCTATATCCAGTTTCTCCGGTTTGAAAGTGTAGAAATGGAGGAACCGATCAAAGACTCTAGAGAAATCCATGGTCCGATTGGACAACAACTAGATCGAATCGAAGATCTATTTAATGCTAACAACGCAAGAATAATCAGGATCAGTGGTGAAGTAAAACATGTAACAGAATATGAATATCCTAAAGATGCTTTTAGCCAGCTAGTTCGTAATGCGATAATGCATCGCAGTTATAATATGTCAAATGCACCGACAAAAGTGCATTGGTTCTCGGATCGCATTGAAATAATAAGCCCAGGTGGTCCCTATGGTATGGTAAAAAAGGATAATTTCGGTCAGCCAGGAATGACAGATTATAGAAATCCCAATCTAGCCACTGCTTTTAAAAATTTGGGCTATGTTGAAATGTTTGGCATGGGATTACAACTGGCACGTAAAAGTATGGCTGAAAACGGAAATCCTGAACTGGAATTGCAGGTAAATGAAAGTTTTGTAATTGCTACGATGCGGAGACGATCATGAGTATTCCTGTCATAGCATTTTTTAATAACAAAGGAGGAGTTGGAAAGACTACGCTTGTCTACCATCTGGCTCATATGTTTGGTGAGTTGAATTATTCGGTCCTTGCGGCAGATCTGGATCCACAGGCCAACCTTACTTCCGCCTTTCTCCAGGATGAACAAGTGGAAGAAATATGGGACGAGAAGGATAAACCAACCACAGTATACAAAGCAATACAACCACTGATTGACGGAGAAGGCGGTATTCGTAGACCTCAAACCGTTTTTATCTCACCAGATATTCAACTATTACCTGGTGATACGGCACTGTCGTCATTTGAAGATGATTTGGCTACTGAATGGGCGCGTTGCCTGGATGGGAAAAGACGCGCATTTAATGTTCTTTCAGCCTTCTGGAATGTATTGCAGCAAGGAGCAAATGAATGTGAAGCAAAATTTATCCTTATGGATCTAGGACCTAATCTAGGGTCAATGAATCGTGCTGCTTTAATTGCAGCAGATTTCGTAGTACTCCCTCTAGGTCCTGATATATATTCCTTGCGTGGATTACAGAACTTAGGCCCTATTATCCGCAGATGGAGTGAAGAATGGCTAGAACGCCTCTATAAAATGAAAGAACGCGATCTAGAACTCCCTGGAGGACATATTTCTCCTGTTGGATATATCGTAATGCAACATTCAGTGCGAATAGACAGACCTGTCAAAGCCTATGAAAAATGGATTCGGCGCATCCCGGACACATACCGAACCATGGTTCTAAACGAAAGGCCTTATTCTGAATCGATATCTGTTAACGAGGACGATAACTGTATTGCTTTGCTGAAACACTATCGCAGTTTGATGCCAATGTCTCAAGAAGCACATCGACCGATCTTTTCTCTTCGACCTGCCGATGGCGCCATTGGCGCCCATATGAACGCTGTGCGAAACGCTTATGATGATTTTAAGACTTTAGCGAAGCAGATCATCTCCCGGTGTTCTATCTGAACCAAAAGCGGAACACGAAACCATGCTGCAGAAACTGGTATTACTGGTGATGGCCGGGGGATTGGGCACGGCGGCGCGGTACGGGCTCACCGTCTGGGTGGGGCGATTCGAGGGCCTCAGTTTCCCGTGGGGGACGCTCCTGGTCAACCTCATCGGCTGTTTCTCGGCGGGGTTGCTGCTGGCGCTTTTTGACAAGTCGACCCTCCTCAACGGCACCGCGCGACTGATGATCCTCATCGGCTTCATGGGCGCGTTCACGACTTTTTCCACCTTCATCCTCGACACCGGCCAACTGATGCAGGCGGGCCAGTACATGCGGGCGTTCGGCAACCTGGCGTTGCAGAACGTGGGCGGGCTGGCGGCCTTCGCCGTGGGTTTTTTGGCGCTTCGGGCAATGGCGTAGAATAAGGTCAATGACCAGTTTCATTTCTACGGAACAGACGGTCTGAAAAATCTCCAACGAATCACATTCCAGCCTTCGCTGGAATGAGAGTGGTGGTAAACATGCCAGTGGTGCAGAGCATAGTTTTGGGGGATGGCTGTCGGTAGTACAGGAAAGAACGCCGGAATAGGGAGTTGGTTCAGGTGTTGGCAGTATCGTTCATTGCACCATGCCTGGATTCCAGCCTTCGCTGGAATGAGAGTGGTGGCTGGAATGAGAGTGGTGGTAAACATGCCAGTAGTGCAGAGCATAGTCTTGAGGGTGATTGTCGGTAGTGCAGGAAAGAGCGCAGGAATAGGGAGTTGGTTCAGGTGTTGGCAGTATCGTTCATTGCACCATGCCTGGATTCCAGCCTTCGCTGGAATGAGAGTGGTAGCAGGAATGACACGTGGGGAAAGGGCGTTTCAGACTTGCACCGGCTGGATTCCTGCTTTCGCAGGAATGAGAGTGGTGGTAAACATGCCAGTAGTGCAGAGCATAGTCTTGAGGGGTGATTATCGGTAGTACAGGAAAGAACGCAGGAATAAGGGATTGGTTCAGGTGTTGGCAGTATCGTTCATTGCACCTTGCCTGGATTCCAGCCTTCGCTGGAATGAGAGTGGTAGATAGAATGAGAGTGGTGGGAGGGAATGAGAGTGGTGGTAAACATGCCAGTAGTGCAGAGCATAGTCTTGAGGGTGATTGTCGGTAGTGCAGGAAAGAGCGCAGGAATAGGGAGTTGGTTCAGGTGTTGGCAGTATCGTTCATTGCACCATGCCTGGATTCCAGCCTTCGCTGGAATGAGAGTGGTGGATAGAATGAGAGTGGTGGGAGGGAAAGAGAGTGTGGAAGGGAAAGAGGGAATGAGCGTGGTGGGAGGGAAAGAGGGAATGAGAGTGGTGGGAGGGAAAGAGGGAATGAGAGTGGTGGGAGGGAATGAGAGTGGTGGATAGAATGAGAGTGGTAGCTGGAATGAGAGTGTTGAAACGAACGAGAGTGTTGGTAGAAATGTGGGGGTTGGAAGGGAATGAGAGTAGTGGAAGGGGAATGAGAGTGTGGGAGGAATGAGAGTGGTGACGGATAGTTGTAAGGTAGAGCTATTATGGGCCTAAGGGCTCATGAAGCGCTGTATACAAGCAAGGAAGCGAATAGTGGACAACCATTGTAACCAGAATCCCTCCCTTCACTTTTCCGGCATCGGCGGCACGGCGATGGTCGCGGGGGCGCGGTTGGCGCTCGATCTGGGGTGGGAAGTGCGTGGCAGCGACAACCCACTATACCCACCTACCTCGGTCATGGTCGAGGAGCTGGGCATACCGGTGACCTATGAGTATGCCGGGAAGAACCTGGACTGGCAGCCGGACGTGGTCCTGCTGGGCAATGTGCTGAGCCGGGGCAACGACGAGGTCGAGGCGGCGTTGCAGCGCCGCATGAAGTACCAGAGTCTGCCGGAATGGATGAAGGAGCACGTGCTGCGGAAACGCCGTCCCGTGGCGGTCTGCGGCACTCACGGCAAGACCAGCACCACCGCGTTGACCGCCTACCTGCTGGACCGTGGCGGGCTGCATTCCGGGCATTTCATCGGCGGGCAGCCGCTGGACTTCGACCGTTCGGCGCGTCTGGGCGAAGAGGGAGCGCCGTTTGTCATCGAGGGCGACGAGTACGACACCGCCTTTTTCGACAAACGCGCCAAGTTCTTTCATTACCTGCCCGAGGTGGCCGTGGTGACCTCCATCGAGTTCGACCACGGCGACATCTACAACAATCTCGATGAGATCAAGCGGGCGTTCCGGCTGATGTTGCGGCAGATCCCGGAGGACGGCCTGCTGGTGGCGTGCGCCGACGATCCCGGCGCGGCGGAGCTCGTGCAGCACAGCTTCAGTCCGGTGACGACCTACGGCGTCACCAACCCGGCCGCCGACCTGCGAGCGGAGGAGAAGGGGTATCGTGACGGCCGCCTGGTATTCTCGCTCTACCGGAAGAATACGCTCTGGCTGGACGAGGTCGAGGTTCCATTGGCCGGACGCCACAACTTGCTGAACACGCTGGCGGCGATTGCGGTTGCGGACCGGTTCGGGGTGTCGGCTGAACGGATTCGGGAAGTGTTGCCCGAGTTTCGCGGCGTACGGCGCAGGATGGAGGTGTTTCTGGAGACGCCGGACACGGTCTTCATCGACGATTTCGCGCATCATCCCACGGCCATGCGTGAGACGATCCAGGCGGCGCGGTTGCGCTGGCCGGAAAAGCCTCTCACGGTCCTGTTCGAGCCTCGCAGCAATACTACTGTGACCAATCGCTTCCAGCGTGAGCTGACCGAAGCGCTGGGGGGAGCGGATACGGTCTGGATCGGTCCGATCCACCGGCCGGAACGCTTCACCGAGGCGGAAAGACTGAACCGGCAAGCGATTACGGACACGCTCAGGGCGGGAGGACGGAGAGCCTTTTTTACGGATAACGTTCAGGAAATATTTGATTTTTGTGTTGCTGGTGGAACTGTGGATGGAGTTGTGCTTATACTGAGCAATGGAGCATTCGGGGGGATCTACAGCAAGCTGAACGAACACTACGGTGTCCATGAGCGAAACACCTGAACCGATCGAGCAGGAATCGAGCGATAAAGAGTTGACCTGCCAGGGGTGCGAGGCGACGTTCCTTTTCACCACCCGGGAGCAGCGCTTCTACCTCGAGATGGGCTTTGTTACTCCGCGTTACTGTCCCAGTTGCCGCCAGGCGCGCAAGCGCGAGCAGCGGAAACAGACCGACTGGAAGGAGACGTGGGATGTCACCTGCGACTCCTGCGGTGTGGAGACGACGGTCCCGTTCAAGCCTGTGAAAAACCGTCCCGTGTATTGCCGCAAGTGCCTGGCCGAGATGAACAAGAACGGCGGGGACAGCAGCGGCGGCGGAGATAAAATCCGGATGCAGAACATCACCGGCAACGGCGGCGGCAATGGGGGCGATGCCATAAAAGGCATGGGCGTCACCCGTCTCGAGGACGCCGAACGTCCGTATGACGACCTGGACGAGGCGGTCCGGCGCTTGTGCGTGGATTTGTTCGCCTCCACTTCGTAGATTAGAGTGGTTCTTGCAAAGAATCGAACATACCAAGATTCTTAAGTACTTGTTT
>CAZYOC010000020.1:0-28023 GCA_964648415.1 uncultured bacterium
CATCATGGGACATTCCATGACATCATGGGACACTTCATGACATCATGGGACATTCTATGACATCATGGGACATTCCATGACATCATGGGACACTTCATGACATCATGGGACATTCTATGACATCATGGGACATTCCATGACATCATGGGACACTTCATGACATCATGGGACATTCCATGACATCATGGGACATTCCATGACATCATGGGATATTTCATGACGTCATGGGACATTTCATGACATCATCGGACATTTCATGACATCATCGGACATTTCATTTTAGAATTACTATAGGTGAAGCCGCCTCACCGGAACCCTCCCCCCAACAAAAAACCCGGACGTTCTGTCCGGATATTTGACTTAGGAATATCGCTAAATTCGCTATTCTTCGCGATTTACGATGGTTACGGATTCGATCCGTACCGGCTCGATGGGGTTGTCGCGCTGGTCACGCTCGACGGTCGCGATTTTATCGACCACCTCCATCCCTTCGATCACGTGGCCGTAGACCGTGTACTGGCCGTTGAGCCAGGTCGGTGCGCCGTGGCACAGGAAGAACTGGCTGTTGGCGGAATGGGGGCTCTGGCTGCGGGCGGCGGACAATGTGCCGCGCAGATGCGGCCGGTCGTTGAACTCCGATCGCACGTTCGGCTTGTCGGAGCCGCCGGTACCCATGATACGCCGGTCACAGTCGGGATCCTTCGTTTGCGGATCGCCGGCCTGGATCATGAAATCCGGGATGACACGGTGAAACAGAACACCATCATAGAAACCTTCGTTCGCCAGTTCCTTGAACCGGGCGACGTGGTTCGGGGCGACATCGGGGAAAAACCCGATCTTGATGGTTCCCTTGTTGGTTTCCATGACGGCGATTTCAGGGTCTGCCTTGGTTTGCTCGATGGCCATCAACTCCTCCTGGCTTGGTGCGGGAGCCATGCGTGTCTGCTGGGCGAAACCCGCGACTGCCGCCAACAGGGTTACCGCAATCGCCAACGTCAGTGAAAGCCGGCGTGCATGTGTCCGCTTCATGGGTGTACACCTCTCTTGTCTATCGTCTGTCTTTCGTTCCTGTCTGTTCCAGCGCCTCGGCCCAGGGGCCGGGGTGATGCTGCGAGGCGACTTCGATCAGCGTATCGAGCGTCTCACGCTCAAAATGCTGCTGGAACACGTTGCGAGCAACACTCGGCGAGTTGTTCTGCTCGCTGAGGTGGCTCAGGAATATGCAGCGTGCTCCTTCCCGCGCCGCATGCAGCGCCAGCATCGCGCCGTCCTCGTTGCTCAAGTGACCTTGCGGCGACGCGACCCGTTGCTTCAGCACCCAGGGATAAGACCCGTTTTGCAGCATGATGGGGTCATGGTTCGCTTCGCAGGCCAGCAGGTCCACGCCGGCGACCGCGCCGGCGGTGATGGTGTCCCACTGCCCCAGGTCGGTGATCACAGCCGCAGCGCCCTCTTCCGTATCAAAACGGTAGGCCAACGGCTGGGTGGCGTCATGACTGACCGGCAACGCCCGGACACGCAGACCTCCGGCCACCTCTTCGCGGCCATTCAGCATCCGCACCTTCGCGCCCTCGGGAATCATACTTCTCAGGCGGCTCAGGGTTCCCCGGCTGGCCCAGACCACCGGCTTGCAGCGTTTCAGCAGGACGGACAAGCCCTTGACATGATCGCCGTGCTCGTGAGTGAGGAAGACGTGATCCACCTGGGTGATGTCGCGTCCGATGGCCTGCGCCCGGAGGTTGAGCTGCTTGAAGGAGACGCCGGTGTCGACCAGTGCGGACGTGCCGCAGGCCTCCACCCACCAGGCGTTGCCCTTACTGCCCGACGCAAGCGGACACAGGGAGATTTTGCCGTCACTTCGCAGCGGCATGTCCCGATCCCGGTTTGATGAGGTTCACGCCGTCCCGGCACAACGGGCAGCTGTCTTCGCCCGGCTCGTAGGTGGCGATTTCGAGCGTCAGCACCGCCTCCACCGGCTCCTGAGGCTGGAAACGCCCGGAGCTGCGGTCCACAAGAATCGCGTAGGCTGCGACCTCGCCGCCGTGCTCACGTACGGCGTCGGCCGCCTTCAAAATGCTGCCGCCCGTGGTGATCACGTCCTCGATCAACAGCACACGCTTGCCCTTGACATCGAATCCGCGGCGCAAGGCCATCTTCTTGTCGGCGGTCTTCTCCGTAAAATAGGCCAGGGTGCCGAGCTGACGCGCCATTTCATAAGAGAGAATCACGCCGCCCGTCACCGGCCCGACCACCACATCCGGCCTGTATGTACGCACCCGTTCGGCGAGGTCCTTCAGCATGGCCTCGGTGGCGGCGGGTTTTTCCAGCAGACGGAATTTTTCCACGTACTGGCCGGAATGCAGCCCGCTGGCCAGCAGGAAATGGCCGTCCATCAACGCGCCGTGCTCCTTCAGGAAGGCAATGGTTTCGGCTTCTGTTTTCACGGTTTACGGTTCCTTGTTCGAATCTGACCGACGATTGCGCCGGTCCTACATTCTCCCCTTGTGTCGGGTCTCCGCAGACGACGCTAACGACCCGACACGACCTTTGTATACCCCGGCCAGGCATGGCCGGGCTACTTTACTCACTCGGCGTCGGGAAATAGGCTTCCTGCAACTGTACCGTCGAGTCGCCCTGTGTCCGGTGGTAGTCCAGATGCAACGAATCGCTGGTCACCGTATACGCCATCCGTGCGCCGATAATCGGCTCGAGGCTGAACAGGTTGCAGAGTACCGAGTCCGGCTTCAAACTCCAGGTAAAGGTGGATTCGTAGGTTTCAGTGCTGCTGCCGTCCGGGAAGTAGGTCACCCGCTTGACTTTGGTGTAGCCGTTGTAGTCGTCGCTGAAACGGACCGACTTTTCCACGATGTCCCCGTTGACGCCCTGGCCGACAACCACCTGCCGTTCGATGGTCCAGCTCCCCACGATGGGCGAATCGGATTTCTGGCTGTTGTCATCGTCATCGTCGTCATCGCACCCCGGCGCGCATGTCAGCAGAATAACAAGACCGATCAGAAGACCGGCGTGAAGCAGGTTTTTCGTACTCATTATGGTCCTTTTCTTTGCCGCTTTTTTCGGGCGGCTGCGTTTGTGTCGGGTCTCCGCAAACGACGCTAACGCCCCGACACGCCCCTCATCTTTGACCGGCGAGACGCCCGTGCTACGCTACTCGAATTGCTTGATCAGCTTGTGCAGCTCGGCCTGACCGCCGCCACGGAACTCGTCGAACTTCAGCTGCATCAACATCTGCGACTGGCTGTACGGTTCCTGATTGAGCTTGCGGATGGAGGCGATGATCTTGTCGAAACTGTCGCCCGTGTCCAGGGTGAAACGGATTTCGAAACGCATACCGAGGGGGTTGTCCATCTTGACCAGGTATTCAACCCGTGGGATCACCACCCGCATGCCGCCGGCAGAAATGTCCTTGATGTACCCCCGAATGGAACGGGTCGGCCCATGCGGGGTCAGGAGCTGCAACGTGCCCCCTACTTCCACCCGGTCGTGCTCACGCCGCTGGTAGCGAGTGATGCTGCCGGGGAAACCGATACGCATCAACGGCGTTGTTCCCGGCTGCTCATAGCCCTTGACGCCGGTAATGAACTGGTAGGCCGAATCAGTCCGGTAGTAGCGCACCAGCACCGGTTGTCCGGGCTGAAGCTGCGAGTCGCCCAGGTTGGGCACATCCACCAGGAGCCCCTTCGCGTCGATGTCCTGCACCCGCACCGAGAACGAGAACACCCGGTCCTCCACCTCCGCCCGGCAGGTCAGGCGTTCGCGAAGGTAGAGCTTCTGGGGATTCTCGAACAGGGTCATGCGCGGAGATCCTGTATCTGGTCACGCATCCGTTTGGCTTCTTCCGCAGCTTTTTCAGCGAAATCCTCCCCGCTGGAGGCGTAGATGATGGAACGGGAGGCGTTGATCAACGCCGGCGCTTTGCCCTCGATGAACCCGATCTTCACCGCCGCCTCCAGGTCGCCGCCCTGGGCGCCGATGCCGGGAATCAGGAAGGGCAATGACGGCGCCGGGCCGCGCACCTGCGCAATCCGTTCGGGACGTGTGGCGCCGACCACCAGCCCGATGTTGCCGTACTTGTTCCACTCCCGTTCCGCCAGCTTGGTCACATGCTGGAACAGGCGATCCGACATGCCGCGGAAGTCCTGCAGCTCTGTGGCCGACGGGTTCGAGGTCATCGCCAGCAGGTAGACCCCCCGGTCCTCGTATTCGGCGAAAGGCCGGATGCCGTCCCAACCGAGGTACGGGTTGACCGTGACCGCGTCGAACCCCCAGCCTTCGAACATCGCCACGGCGTAGCGAGAAGCGGTGCTGCCGATGTCGTTGCGCTTGCCGTCGCCGATGATCAGCGCCTGGGGAGCATACTCGCGAATGGCGGCGATGGCGCGCTCCAGGGCGTCGTAGCCCTTTCGTCCCAGCGCCTCGAAGAACGCCAGGTTGGGCTTGTAAGCGGCGGCGTACGGCCCGGTCGCTTTCACGATCTCTTCGCAGAACAGGGCTGCCGGGTTGTCGCTGCTTCGCACCGGCTTGGGTAACTTGTCCGGATGAGGATCCAGGCCGACACAGACAGCGCTGGTCAAGGCCGCGCCGACAAGGCGATCTGTAAACTGAGACATGCGTTCAAGTCCACGGGTTGAGTCAGGATTGCTTGCGTGGCATCAAGGTAGAAACAGACGGCTGCGCTCGCAAGTGTGATGGGCCGCCTGGTGCAGGTTTCCAGTTCTTGTTTTCACGGCGCCCTCATGCTAATTCCAGCAATCGTAGACGATTAGTATCCTGGCAGTGAAAAGCGGACCTTCCTCATTGCATCTGTAGAGAAAACAGCCCATGGCTTGATTCATCAACCAGCCGGCAGGCACACACCGGGAGCTGGAGCCGGTAGATCGACTCACCTGAAGTGTATGGTCCCAAGGGATTTGACCCGGGCAGCGATGAACCGATTATGGATACATTACCCGTTTGGGTTCATCGTTGGTGACCGATAGCAATTCTTCCTGTTCACGCCAAGCTGCCCGGGGCAAATATCATTCATAATACACGAAGAGCTACCCTGGTCTTGACTGAATCTCTCGACCGTCGCCATTGGCAAGTGATTTGCTTACCGTTGGGTACGACCTTCTGATGGCGTGTCTTTTTCAACAAATAATGGTGGAATACACAACACATCAGCGAACAGTGTAGCAAATACGGCACAGTCATAGCACCACAGGGAGAGGGAATGGCAACCAGGATCCAGCAGTTTTCAGCATGGGGTACAACCCGCACGTTTCTGAAAGTGGGAACGTGATCGGAGACGCTGTCGAGAGTTCTCGACCTGGCGTACGACAATCCTTTGCCTGCGGAAGAGCACGCCACTGCCCCGCTGGCTGGGGGTATCATGCAGCATGGGTACCAGTGCGGGCAGATCTGGGGCGCCGCGCTGGCAGCGGGAGCCCGATCACACCAGCTTTTCGGAAGCGGCCCGAAAGCCGAGACCGGCGCGATCCTCGCATCCCGGGCGGTGCTCGACACTTTTAAAGCCCAAAGCGGCCACATCGACTGCGTGGAAATCACCGACCTGGACAATACCGCCACCACCATGCAGATGATGGTTTACTTCCTGGTCAAAGGCGGCGCCATCGGTTGTTTCAAGCGGGCGGCGGTATATGCTCCAGTTGCGTACGACGCCATCAACAAGACGT
Organism: uncultured bacterium; assembly: GCA_964648415.1. Taxonomy (GTDB): domain Bacteria; phylum Electryoneota; class Electryoneia; order Electryoneales; family Electryoneaceae. Next base: position 5,694 of record CAZYOC010000020.1, read on the forward strand.
TGTTGGAAATCCCTGAGCGCACTCCTGCCACGCCGGTCAGTTGCACGGCGATGCTTGCAGAAAAGATCGGTGCAACGCAGCAGCAGGTGGTGATGGCGGCCGGGTTCGCGGGCGGCATCGGCCTCTGCGGCGGAGCCTGCGGCGCGCTGGGAGCCGCCATCTGGCTGCTCGCCATGAAGCGAATGGAGCAGAAAATCGACTACAAGGATCCCGCAAGGCTCCAGCTTATCGGCCGCTTCGCCAAACACACCAACTACGAGTTCACCTGCGAAACGATCACCGGGAAGCACTTCGACACGGTTGCCGACCATGCCGCTCACCTGAAACAAGGCGGCTGCCGGGAACTGCTGGACATGCTGGTTGAGTACGCTGCGACTGATGATGCACGAAGCGATGAGGTCGGCAGGAAATCTAAAGGATAATGCGATGGACTTCAAACAGAAAACGACTCTTGGCGGAACCGGACTCGCTGTGACCAGACTGGGTCTGGCTTCAGGCTATGGCATTCCCGCATCCGGGATTGAGAAGGCCGTTCACGAATACGGAGTCAATTACCTGTACCTTTCGCCTTTGTTGAACATGAACGCTATGGTGCGGGCGGTTCGCAACTTCAGCCCTCAGGTGCGGGAAGACCTGTGCATCGTGCTGGCGCGGCCCCTGCTGCGGCGTTTCCGACTGGAAAACTATGTCGATACCTGGCTGAAGAAGATGAACCTGGACCCAGTCGACCTGCTCTTTCAGGATTACCGCAAGCCAATGCCTCGAAAGCTGGCCGACCGTGTGCAAGAGCTGCAGCAAAAGGGCAAAATCCGCTTCCTGGGGATGTCCAGCCACAACCGTCCCTTGGTAGGCCAGATTCTGCGCGGCGAAGTTGACGGCCCGGCGGATTTCCTGCACGTTCGCTACAATGCGGTCCATTCAGGCGCGGAACAGGACATCTTCCCCTGCCGGTCGGCGGACAACCGCCCCGGTATCATCGTCTTCACCGCCACCTGCTGGCGAAAACTACTCAAAGATAAAAACATGCCCGAGGGCGAACGCCCCCTGACCGCCGCCGAGTGCTACCGGTTTGTGCTGTCGCGTCCGGAGGTGGATATCTGCATCACGGCTCCAAAAACGACCGAACAGATGGAAGCCAACATGAGAGCCCTGGAAGACGGACCGTTGACTGAAGAAGAGATGCAGCGAGCGCGGCGCATTGGCAAACACATTTACGGTAAATAGCAGAAGCCGTTAACCCGTGTATTTCACGAAACTGGGGACATAGCCCGGTTTGCTGTGCTCGAGAGGGGCGTCTAGAATCACAAACAGCGGCGGCCCTTACGACTTCGCAGTAATTGGTGAGTGTTTTAATGACACTCGTTGCGCATTGTGATATTGTCACTTCAGCAGGAATGAGCTTTAGAGTGGTTCTTGCAAAGAATCGAACATACCAAGATTCTTAAGTACTTGTTTATTCTGGATTCACGGCTATCCCAAACTACGGGACACCGCAAGCTTCACTTCGTTCCGGTTCCAGCCTTCGCGGGAATGAGAGACATCAGAATTCTGCAACAGCCTGTATATTATGATGAACCAGCGACGCGGCTGTTTTACTCCTCCCGCGGCTCCTCTTCCCTGTCCAGCACCTGCCGGACCTTACGAAGGAATCCCTGCAGGGAAAACGGCTTCTGAATAAAGTCGATTCCCTTTTCCAGCACACCGTGGTGAGCGATCACATTCTGCGTGTACCCGGACATGTAAATCAGCTTCAGGCCCGGCTTCATATCGTTGATTTTCCGGAACAGCTCCCGGCCGTTCATCTCCGGCATGACCACATCGGTGATCAACAGATGAATGGGGTTCTCGTGCTTTTCGGTCAGTTCGACGGCCCTTCCGGGCGAGGCGGCGGCCAGCACGGTGTAGCCGCACCCTTCCAGCAGACGGACGCCAAGCCGCAGAATAGACGGCTCATCTTCTACCAGCAGAATGGTCTCCTGCCCGCCCTCGACCTGATCGGTTTGGGAGTTTTCTGCGTTATGGGTGGTTTCGCCGGAGTACCGAGCGAAATAGATGCTGAAGGTTGTGCCCTCACCGACTTCGCTGTAGACGTTTACAAATCCGCCATTTTGCTTGATGATCCCATACACCATGGCGAGCCCGAGCCCGGTGCCTTTGCCCTGCTGCTTGGTGGTGTAGAAAGGCTCGAAGATTTCTTCCAGTGTTTCGTCGGCAATCCCGCATCCGGTGTCGCTTACCACCATTTTTACATAGTCGCCCGGTTTGAAGCCGGTGTTCACTTCGCAATACTCCTCGTCTATCATCTCGTTGTGGGTTTCGATGGTGATCTTGCCCACCCCCGCGATGGCGTCCCGCGCATTGACGGTCAGGTTGGCCAGAATCTGATGGATTTGCGTGGGATCGATATGGATGCTCCACAGGTCATCTCCCGGCAGCCAGGCGAGGTCAATATCTTCACCGATCAAGCGCCGGAGCATATTGGTCATGCCGCCGACCACATCATTGATATTCACACACTCCGGGGCGATGGGCTGGCGCCGGGCAAATGCAAGAAGCTGGCCGGTAAGGTTGGCGGATTGTTGCGCCGCGATGGAAATCTCGTTGAGAAGCGTCGCCAGTTCCCCTCCAACTTCCTCCTCCATTTTAGCCAGCTCACAGTTACCGATGATGCTCTGCAGCATGTTGTTGAAATCGTGGGCGACCCCACCGGCGAGGCGGCCGACTGATTCAAGTTTCTGCGCCTGGGTGAGCTGGGCCTGGAGTTTTTCCTGCTCTTCGCGGGCTTTGATCCTCTCGGAAATATCGCGGCACAACCCTTGGAGGAGCTGTTTACCCCCAAATTGCACCGGACTGAGCCGGACCTCGACAGGAAACACCAGTCCATCCCTGGTACGCTGTCGTGCTTCAAACAGGGTAGCCTGCATAGGTTTGAGCGTATCATAGAACGCGCCATCTTCGGCGCGATCGTGGTAATCCGGATCCAGGTCGCTCACACGCATACTCAACAATTCATCGCGTGAGTACCCATAGGTTTCGCAGGCGTTTGTGTTTACGTCGATTATCCGCCCTTCGCGATCATGGAGAATCAAACAATCCGCCGATTGCATTATCAATGCCCTGTAGCGCTCCTCGCTTTCGCGGAGGGCGACTTCCGCCAGTTTCCGCTCGGTAATATCTGTTGAGACCCCCAGCAGCAGGTTGGCGTTACCCTCCTCGTCAGGCAGCGGCCGTTTGATAGTTTGCAGCCAGCGGACCTCGCCCTCAGCGGTGGTGATGGTTTCTTCAGCGATGAATTTTTCGCGTTCCCCGTCAATTACTTCGAGATCGTCTTTGTGAAAGTGTTCGATCTCTTCTTCGCTGGCGCTGAAGTCGGCGTCAGACTTGCCGATCAGGTTTCCCACCGTGCTCCCGTAGGTGTCCGCCACCGCCTGGTTCACCATGACAAAGCGGCTCTCCCGATCCTTTACATAGATGAAGCTGGGGTCGGCGTCGATGACGCGCTGCAGGAAAGCGCGCTGCTCGGCCATCGCGTTCTCCGCCAGCTTGCGTTCGGTAATGTCTTCCCCGGAACTCAGCGTTCCTGTGATGCGACCATCACTATCCCGGATGATCGTGTTATGCCATGCGATTAAACGTTCTTCACCATCAGCGGTGACCACTTCCTGCTCGAAGTACTCAAAGGGATCAACTGCTCCGGCCATCAACGTATTAAAAACTGTTTGTGTCTGCTTGCGGACTCGATCGGGAAGGAAGTTATCAAACCAGTTTTTCCCAAGAATATCCGTTTCATCTCTCCCCAAAATATCGCTACCGCGACGATTGATCAGAGCGACTTCCCCTTTTTCATTCAGCACAAGCAGCATAACACCTGCGATATCGAGATATTGCTGTATGCGATCACGTTCGGTTTTGACGGCCTGTTCCGCTTGAATGCGTTCCGTTACATCGGTAAAGATGATCACATTCAATTCACGGGAAGCCGCCATTTTGAAATCTATGAATTTAACGCTGCCGTCCTTGCACGTGACCGGATAAACCATTTGAGGCGGCGAGCCTCCGTTTTCTCGAACGTCGTGATATACCGCTCGCCATTTCTGTTGAACCCGGGCGCGTTCGACCGGGTTGGGATATGCCAGGGGCCACCAGGCTTTCACAGAAGGCATATCCTCCTCGTCATAGCCGAACATCTCGATAAAAACAGGGCTGATGTACCGGGTGTTTTCATCGGGATCGGATATAACAATGCCGACGGGGGCCATGTCCGCCAACAAGCGGAAGCGCTCTTCACTCTGACGGAGGGCCTCCATATCCTGCTTCCATTCGGTGATGTCGTTGATGGAGGACAGAACGTGGGGTTCGTTGTCAAGATTCATCACCTGTGTGCTGAACAGACCGACAATGGCGCCGCCGTCCTTCCCGCGGAATTCAAACTCCTGGGCATGGACCACCTCGCCTTTCAACGCCGCAGAAATTACCCGGTCGCGGTCATCCCTGTTTTTCCACAGCCCCAGGGAGATCGACGAGCCGGCCAGGGCTTCTTCGCGAGTGTAGCCGGAAATGGTGGTGAAAGCGTCATTGACCTCGATCAGTTTGCCGTCGCGAGCGCGGGTAATGGTGATCGCGTAGGGCGAGGTACGGAAGGCCTTGGCGAATTTCTCCTCACTGAGGCGCAGTTTCTCAGCTGCTTCATACTCTTTGGTCACATCCCTGAACACAAGCACCACGCCGGTGGTCTCGCCGTCATCATTGATTACCGGGGCCGCACTGTCTGCGATCTGCCGTTCCACACCATCCCTGGCAATCAATACGGTATGGTTCGCCAGGCCGACAATCTTGCCCGTTTTCAGCACTTGTTCGACCGGGTTTTTGACTGTCTCACGCGTAAGCGCATTGACAATCAGGAATGCTTCCGTCAAAGGCGTGTTACGGGCCTGATCGGACGTCCACCCCGTCAGTGTTTCCGCCACGGGGTTCATACTGACGATTTTCCCCGCGGTATCGGCGACAATCACTGCATCCCCGATGGCGTTCAACGTCGTGCGGTTCAGCTCCTCACTGTCACGCAGAGCTTCTTCCGCCAGTTTTCGTTCTGAGATGTCAACACAAAACGCCATAAACTGATCGCTGGAAAGCGCTACACTGGTGAGCAGGACCGTGACATCCGTTCCGTCTTTTTTCCGCAACAGCACTTCACCCCTGGCGCGCCCGGATTCCTTGACCTGTTTAAATCCGGCCATGCTGAGCTGCGGTGTATTCGGGGAAACCAGTTGCGGAATACTCATGGTGAGAAGTTCATCACGGGAATACCCGGTTAACTGGCAAGCAGCGTCATTCACGTCGAGATAGTTTCCGCCTTCATCTACAATGAAGACACTATGCGGCGCATTTTCAATGTATGTCCTGTAACGGGCTTCCCCGTTCCGGCAGGCTTTCTGGAGGGCTGCTTCGGCCCGTTCGGCGCGGGCCTGAGCCTCTTGAAGACGTTGCTGGAGTTCCTCATACGTCGGAGTCATCGGAGCCCTCCCAAGGCTTTGGATATGAAAGGACAATGGGATGAGGAATGGAAGATTTTACGACCCCTTCACCATTAACCATAGCGTTTACCTCCCATGCCCCATGAGTATCGAACACATCGAAAAAGAAGATAGGGCCTGGAAGCAGGGTGTGTAAAGAGTTTGACAACTCTTGTCGCAGAGAATACAGATTTCATCGGAATCGTAAAATTTGCTACCATTCCAGCTTAAATATCATGTTTACAACAGGTTATTCTCCAAGACGCCCGAAGCGCCAGAGTAGCTCTCGCTGCCAATTCTTCAAGCCGTCGTTGAGATCTTCTTCCTTTACTCGCCAGCTCCAGTTGCCCTGAGGCGCGCCGGGACGGTTCATGCGGTGGTCGGCGTTGAGGCCCAGCAGATCCTGCATGGGGGCCACGGCATAGTCTGCGACCGACTGCAACGCCATGCGCCAGAGATCTTCGTGAGGCCGCTCTACCCCATGCTGCTGATACGCCGCCAGATCACCACGGATCTCGTCGTTGACTTCCTGTTGCCACCATCCCACAGTCGTGTTGTTGTCGTGGGTGCCGGTATAGACCATACTGTCCGGCTCGTGGTTGTGAGGCAGGAACGAGTTGTCCCGTTCCCCACCCCAGGCGAACTGCAGGATCCGCATGCCCGGCATGCCGAATTGCTTGCGAAGCGCAGTAACCTCCGGTGTGATCACGCCCAGGTCTTCAGCGATGAGCGGAAGCTTTCCCAGCTTTTCGTCGATGGTGCGGAACAGCTCTTCACCGGGCGACTCGACCCATTCGCCCTGCTCGGCGGTCTCATGGTCGGCGGGAATTTCCCAGCAGGCGACAAACCCGCGGAAGTGATCGATACGCAGCAGGTCGACCATTTTCAACGCGAAACGGATCCGTTCGGTCCACCAATGGAAACCCGTTTCCTGGTGACGCGGCCAGTTGTAGAGCGGATTGCCCCACCGTTGGCCGGTGGCGCTGAAGTAATCCGGGGGAACGCCGGCGACCACGGTTGGCGCGCCTTTCTCATCGAGTTTGAACAGCTCTTTGTTCGCCCAGACATCGGCGCTGTCGTAGGCGACGAAAATGGGCGCGTCGCCCATGAACTGCACTCCCAGCTCACGGGCGTGTTTACGCAGGGCCGTCCACTGGCGGTTGAAGATGAACTGTTCCCATTCGATTCGCCGGATCGTGTTCTCCCGGGCGGCGCGCACCGCCATGAGGGCGTCCGTATCCCGGTCCCGCAACTCCGCCGGCCACTGGTTCCAGACTTTTCCCTCCTGACTGTCCTTGATCGCCATGAACAGCGTGTAGTCGTTCAACCAGATCTCATGTTCCCGGCGAAATGCTTCGAACTGCTGCAATTCATCCTCATCGGCTTCGGCATCCCACGCCAGGAAGGCCTGTTTGAGGAGGCGCGTCTTTTCAGGGATCAGACGGCCGAAGTCCACATGATCGGTGGGCAGGTCCTTCAGTCCGTTCAGGTCATTTTCCGGCAGCCAGCCCGCCTCCACCAGTGCGGTGGTATCGATCATGCAGGGATTGCCGGCGAAAGCGGAAAAACAGGCATAGGGACTGTCCCCATACCCGGTCGGCCCCAGAGGCAACACCTGCCAGACACGGAATCCCGCTCCGGCGATCCATTGCAGCGTATGATGCGCCTGCCAACCCAGTTCGCCAATCCCATGCGCCCCCGGCAGAGAGGTCGGGTGCAGCAACAGCCCCGCTTTACGATCCATCGTCATCGTCATGATCCCCTGTTGATCCTTTACTTCATGGTGTCGGTACGAAGATACGAAGTGGAAATACAAAGTGGAATGAGTCCCATGCCATAAACACGCTCCCTGCGAGAAGCATTCCAGCACACCTTATCCCGGATATTTCACGAAAGAACCACGGTAGTGGTTCTCTGCCATAGCCCAAGGTACGCGCCGTCCGTTTGGCGCGCACCTTGAAAACTAGGGACAGACGGTAGTTTTTGTCAACGGTGGCAACAAGAAAACTACCGTCTGTCCCTAGTTTATAGAATGCGTCATTAAGGTCTCCTTACTTTTCCGCCGATAAGAGAAGTAAAGGCGGAATAACACGTTGCTGGTGGAAAATCCTGCGAAAATGCCGCCACGTTGTTGCTTTCCCGGGATGAATCCACTATCTTGTTTGTATACCGCCTGTTGCGGAGGCAGCCATGGATGACTACACCACAGAACGAGGGATCAAGCCGGTCCACCGGCGCGAGGATAGTTACGGGCAGACTCCGCAGCAACCCTTCCTGCCGCAGAAGAAGAAGCGGGACGAGGACGAAGAGAAACGCGAGGAGCAGGAGCGGGACGAGGAGCCGCGCAAAGGCCCGCCCCCGCTGGACAGCGACCCCAACATCGACATTGTCGCCTAACTTACCCCGAAACTAGGGACAGACGGTAGTTTTCTTGTCTGTCCCTAGTTTTCCTTTCGGCGGCTCGCGCTTGCACGGTTTTCATCCCGTACCGATATTGCCTCATCATCCTGATGGAGCATTTCAACAGCGACATACCTGTTTACCCGTAGGGACCGTCTATCGTGAACGAACCGAAACGTCTGCCGGACCGCTTGCGCGCCCTGTTTCGCCGTCAACCGGCGGCTGAAATCGAACCGGCAGAGGAGCTGCCGACCGTCTCCTGGGCCATGTGGTTCACGACTGAAGCCGCGCGGCGGGGCAGACTCTCGCTGTCGCGGGCGGGCATGGAGACCTACGCCAGCATGGTGGTCGGCGCACGCGAAGACGGGGAAGGCGACCTGGTGGTCCTCATCGATCCGCCCCTCCCCAGCCCGGAACGCGAGACCCCCGATGAAATCGTCGCCCTCGACGCCCGGCTGTTGCACATGGACGAGGGCATCGAGATCGCCACCACCTTCCGGGCGGTGCTCGGCGAGGAGCTCCGGCACGAAGGTTACGAGGCCGTGGAGCTGGTCGACATCAGCGACCTCGATGTGGAATACCGGGAGTACCTGGCGCGGGTGACCGAAGCGCATGGGGTGGAGCTGAACCTGGTGTGGGAAGGCGAAATGATCACCGTCTACCCCTCCCACATTGCGGCGGGCCGCATGCTGTTCAACGCCGACATCGAGGGCGACATCGGCCCCGACGGGATCGAAATCCCCAAAGCGTCGATCTGCCTCGAACCGGGCGGGAAGGACTACGCGCTCTCGCTACGCCTCCTGCGCCGGCCGGAGGAATCCTTCGAGGTCGAAATCACCCGCATCGACGCCCCCGTCAAAAGGAAACTGGTCACCCTGATCGAAGAGATCTGGCGCACCGACGCCGGCTTGAGCCGGTATGCTCGAGAACCGAAGAAGATCGTGGGCTACCGAACCCGCGAACATGATACTCTCGCGGAAGCCTTTCAGCGCCATATCGTCTTTCTGGGCGAGGATCCCGGCTGGAAGGACTTTCTCGCCGGCTTCGGAATTGTCAAACAACTCGGCAGCCTGTCGCCTCACGACCTGGTCGAGGTGGTGCTGGGCGGCCGGTGCGACCTGCTGGTGGGCGAATACGCATTCTGCGGCAGGGAAGCGGTCTCAATTGAGCACACCCTGCAGGCCTACGCTCGCACCCGCAAGATCCCGCGCTTCTGGATCCTGCCTGAGAACCCCGGTGACACCACGCCGGACATGCTGGCGGAGGGAGCATTTGACCAGTTCACCTCGGAGCAGCTCAAACAACCCGGCCTGACGGACCTGTTCAACTGGGCCATTGCAGGGACTGAACTGGGATCAGGCGAAAGAACGGCCTTACTGGTGTCGGCGGAACCCCGCATGCGCTACCGCCTGGGCCTGGCGCTCGCCAATGCCGGAGCGCATTTCCTCTGGCGGGAAAACTGGCGCGGCTTGCTTCCTGAACTGGGGCGGATTCAACCCAATGCAGTCATTCTGGACGCCAGGACCGTGAAATACGACATCAACGCCATCCTGGATCCCCTGCTGGAAGTCGCCGCCGAGCTGAAATTCGAGACCATGCTGCTGGTGGACACGGTACAGGGCGAGACCCTGTTGCGCTGGCGGGAAATGGGCTTGCAGCATATCATCCTGCTGGATCCATCGTTGCGGGAAACGGCCCAACACCTGGTCGCCAAACTTGATTGGGAGGTGTAAGTATGAGTGACCTGCCGCTACGCATTTACCTGGCAGGGTTTAACCTGGACACGGACACCCTGCGCGAATTGCAGGAAGCCGCTCGTGGCAGAGGTACCGCCCCCCCTGAGGAGGCGATCACGCCCGAAACACTGTCCGCCGCGTACGCTCGCATCAGCCGTAATCCCGCACCGGTCAACGAGCTGCGTCAAGCCGCCCGTAAAGAGGTCGCCAAGGCTCGTAAGTCCAACGAGAGCATCATCTTCGGCCTGGGCCACGCCAGCGTAGCCGAACACGCCTGCTTCAATTTCGATGTGATCAACCTGTCGCGTCTGGCGGTGGAAGCGGTGCAGCACCACCGTCTCGCCTCCTTCACCGAGAAATCCCAGCGCTACATCAAGCTGGACAAGGATTATGTCGTGCCGGCCGAGATCGTCGAGGTCGGCATGCGCGACGAGTTCGAGAGCCTGGTTGCTGCGCAGAACGAGACCTACCACCACCTTTTCCCCGCTCTCCTGGACTACTTCACGGAGCTGGAGATGGCGTCGGGCGGCAAGATGGAAGAAGGCCCGGCAAAGGGACGCGCCGCCGAGGACGCCCGCTATGTCGTGTCGCTGGCTACCCAGGCGCAGTTCGGGATGACGGTCAACGCCCGCACCCTGGAGATCCTGGTACGCGCCAGCCTGGCGCATCCGCTCGACGAGGTGCGGCAGATCGGCCGGCGGCTGCGGGCGGAGGTCGCTGAACTGGCGCCCTCGCTGGTTAAATACACCGACGCCTCCTCACACGAAACCACCATCCACAAAGACAAGACGTGGTGGTGTCAGGACGACCCGGGAAGCACTGAATCGGTCCGGTTGGTCGATTACGACGCCAACGGGGAGCAGAAAGTGCTGGCCGCGTTGCTGGTTCGCAGCCGGGGGTATTCGTTCGAGGAAGCCATGCAGCGTGTCCGGGAGACCATGCAGTCCGAGGAGCGGCTGGAGTTGGTCAAGAGGGCGTTGCGAGGCGAAAAGGTCTGGGATCCCCTGCCGCGCGAGTTCGAGCTGGCGCAGTTCACCTTCGAGATCACTCTCTCGTCCACCGCGTTCGCACAATTGAAACGACACCGCATGGCGACACTGCTGGCCGGGCCGTACAACCCCGCCCTGGGCTGGACCCTGCCGGACTCGATTCGAGAAATCGGTAAGGCGGATGAGTTCCACGACATCATGGCGCTGTCATCGGAGCTGGCCTGCCGGATCGCGAACGACGCCCCCTCTGCGGCCGCCTACGCGCTCACCAACGCCCACCGGCGGCGGGTGCTGCTGCAGGCCAACGCCCGCGAACTGGTGCATGTTTCCCGCCTGCGGGAGGACATTCATGCACAATGGGACATCCGGCGCATCGCGCGGGACATGATCGCCCAGGCTCGACAGGCCGCGCCGGCGTTGATGCTGCTGGCCGCCGGGAAGCATGAATTTGAGACTACCCGGCAGCAACTCTTTCGGTCGTAGTGGGCAGCCCGGACCGCCCTCGGTCCGGCTAATTCGAACAGCAGGTAGTCCGGGAAAGTTACATCAGGACCGACGCCAATCACGGGCGGGGACGCCCGAGCTTGAGGTTCTGTCAAGTCGTGAAGCGCGTCTGTTTGCGCTGGAGACTTGACAGAGATGAAGCCATGACGACGGGAATGTGTCGGATCTCCGCAAACAACGCTAACGATCCGACACGACCATGAATCGCGACCCAATCAGGGCCGGATGCCGGTGCGGTCAACGGTGATGGTTGTGCGGCGGCCTTCGATGCCGGGTGTCCCCAAATCGCGGCCGTTCAGCTCCAACTCCACCCCGCCGCCGTTGCCGAAAACTACAGTGTAAAGAGAATCCGCGCGATACACGGCCGTCTCGCCGGGCTGCAATAACGCTTCCCGCGCCGCCACTTCGTTCTGGTCCATCACAATCTTGAACCAGCATTCCGACTTGGCCTTAACAATGAGCGACAAACGGCCCCGCACCGGCTGTTGAGTTGCAGTTTCCTGTGGTTGCGGCGAGGGTGCGGGCGGGTTCTCCGCCACGATGGTGTTGGCGTCCTGGACCGACTCGTCGGACGTCCCCGCTTCCCCCACAGCAAGAGAATCCACATTCACCTGCGCCGGCGCATCGGGGTCCTCCGCACGGAACTCGTTCTCCACCGGTGCTTCCCGCGGCAACAGCGCCAACCCGGCGAGGATCAACACCACCACCAGCACACCGGCCAACCAGTACACGGCAGGCGGCTTGAACAGGTTACCCAACGACTCGCTGAAGTTGAAGCCGCCTTCCGGCTCCAAATCCACCAGTTCACCGGAGGGAATCTTCGGAGGCGGGGGTTTCTTGCGTTTCTTCTCAATCCGGTCGTACGAGCCCCCGGTCAAATCCACCGGCACAGGCGGGATGCCGGTGATCTCATCATATTGCCCCAGCACTTCTTCCACGTCCATGCTCAGCACATTGGCGTAGGTACGAAGGAAAGAACGAACGTAGGGCTGAGGGAGAAAGTCCCAGTCCCCCTCCTCGAGCTTCTCGAGGTAGGCGACGCTGATCTTGCTGCGTTCCGCGATACGCCCGAGCTCCAGATTCTGGTACTCTCGCGCCGCTTTAAGCTCTTCGCAGAACTTCTCTATTTTGGGATCAATCGCCATGCAAATCAACCCAAATCGCTATTGTTCAACCACTTGCGAACTTCCTGAAACACACCGGCCAAGGGTAATCCAACCACATTGAAGTAGCATCCTTCCAACCGGTCCACAAACATTCCGGCCTGTTCCTGAATGCCGTACGCCCCAGCCTTGTCAAGCGGTTTGCACATCTGAATGTACTGCTCGATCTCGCTGGAATGAAGAGGCCGGAAGTGAACACGCGTTTTTTCGACTCCTTCAAACAGCGTCCAGTTCTCATTCTCACCGGCGACCATTCTGCAGGCGATCACGTAGCCGGTCATCACCTCGTGCCAGCTGTCCGCCAGGCGGGTCAGCATCCTCATCGCCTCAGCCTCGTCCTGCGGCTTGCCGATGGGGCGGCCCTCAACCACGACCTCCGTGTCCGCCGCCAGCACGATCCCCCGATCCACCTGCCCGCGCACCGCCGCGTTCTTCCGGCGGGCGTTCTCGAGCACGGTTTCCGCGGGGTCGCCGTCCTCCAGTTCTTCCACATCGGCGGCGATTACCTGCGGCTCGACTCCCGCCTGCCGCAGCAACGCCAGGCGGCGCGGCGACGCCGACGCCAGCACCCAGGGAATATCCGTGTAGCCCGTCATGGTTGCCACACCCCCAGCAGGATCGCCGCCATGCCCGGCAGCATCACCCACTTTACCAGGCGTTGAGTACGCCCCACATTGACCCGCTGCGGGTAGACAAACGCTCCGCCCGCGAGAAATGCCAACGGCAGAGCGGCCAGCGGTCCGGCCATCGCCAGGTACTGCCACCCCACCCAGTCCGTAAAATGGGGCACGGGAATCCAGACTGCTGTTACCAGCATCACAAGCCCGGCCACGCGCACCGTGACCCGAGAGCCCTTGCTGGTCGCCAGGGTGCGGTGGCCCGCTGCACAGTCTCCCTCCACATCTTCCGCGTCTTTCAGCAGTTCCCGTGCGAAGTGAACCGGGACCGCCAGCGAGAAGGGCAGCCAGCCTGCGCTAAACGTCCCTGCCGCGAAAGCCCCGAAGAGAAACGGAGCCGACGCTACCACGGCCACCAGCAGGTTGCCGATCACCGGCTGACTCTTCGCCGTGCCGATATACATATACAACAACAACGCCACGACGAATGCAAACGCCATGGCGGTCAAAGAAATCATGTAAGATGCCGCGATCCCGATCACGATGAAGTTCAATCCGAACAGCCGTGCGAAGCCGGGTGTGAGTTTACCCGACGCTACTGGTCGCTTGGGCCGGTTGATCCGGTCCTCGGCGATGTCCATGCCGTCGTTGAGGGCGTACCCGCCGCCCGCGATCGCCACCGAGCTGAACAACGCCACCGTCAGCGCATCCTGGTCCACCATCCCGGATTGCAGCCCGGCCAGGATTCCACCCAGAGCCGTGCCCAGCAGGGTCAGCAGCAGGTTGACCGGTCTCAGCAGCAGAATGATCGCCCAGAAACGCACACGGAATCCTTAGCTCGGATATTGCACGAAAGAACCACGGCAGTGGTTCGCTGTCAAAGCCCAAGGTTCGCGCCGTCCGTTTGGCGCGCACCTTGGGGACAGGTTGACCAGATCCTTCAACCCCGGCAGTGGTTGCATAGAACGACAACAAACTGTTGTCATGTGGCTTCAAGACGAAAAACCATTCAAATCACTATTATATAAAGAGTTACGTTGACGCAACATCAATACTCGTGAAATAACCGGGTTAGTGAGGGGTCATCACGATTTTGCCTGACGTCATCCCGGTAACGTTCCAGGCCTTGCCCTCGCTGTTGAAGCCGTCCAGCACCTCCGCCAGACTCTCGGCGCGGCCCTCGATGTCGGCCACGCAGGTAAAGCGGCCGTCCATCAGCCCCTGTTCCGCCACTGAGACCACGAACTCCTGCTGCTCGAGGAACGCCAGCAGGTTCTTACGGTGCTTGAACGTGGCGGCTTCGAGAACCACCTCCACCGGCAACGTGTTGCTCTGCTGCAGCGACCAGGTGGTGACCACGTCGCTCACCAGTGCCTGCGTGGCCTTTTCCGCCGCCTGCTCCAGCGCGCGGGCGCCCGCCACCGCCGTATTGATGTGATACGCCGACCCGACCTCGTTGTGGGAGGCCAGCACCGAGCGGGTGTCGGCGCGATAGGCTCTCACCTCTACGACCGCCTGCACCGAAACCATGTTCGCATCGGCCAGCGCGGCGGGCGCGGGCGCCTGTACGGAGGTAGCCGTGCCCGCGAAGATGAGGTCCGCTCCGGAGGCGTCAAAGGAACCGTCGCCACCGGTCAACGCTCCCAGCACATTCTCCGTACCGCCGGCGTCGCGGCCCTGGATCACGTTGAAGCCCAGGTCGAGAAGCTGCTCGGTGACGGCGTTCTCGACCACGCGAGACCCTTCGTCGCCCTGGTTGTTCTCGGCGATGGCGATCAATACCCGCGGCTTCTGCATCCAGGAAAGCAGCAGCTCCATGGCTATCCGGTCACGCAACACCTCGTCGAGAATGTCGCCGACCACGGCGCGGATCTTGACCCCGACCATACCTTCCGACGGGTTGCTCTCCTGGATCACGTCGTAGCTCTGCACATACCCCATGGAACGCGACAGGATCATGTCGCTGAAAAGGGCATAGTTTTTCACCACGGTCTCGCTGGCGATCACCAGCCCAACCGCGCGCTCCACCGCATCGCGTTTGGCGGCTTCCACGGCCAGCTCACGCGTTTCGCCGTAGCCCATCCCTTCCACGGTCTGCATCTCGGCGTACGCGGCGGGGATAAGCAGCAAACACGCCAGCAGGAGTACGCCACCGCGCTGCACGTTTCGTCGTCTCATGGGATTCTCCCGTTCTGGGCGCCCACCCTTCTACGGGTTCAGGATTGGTGAGAAGAATATGACCTCAATAAAGGGCGAGATACAAGGGGAGAACAGTCGTAGATCGTTGACCCGCTGGGATCGAGATTCGTACCACGACGAACTCCATGTTACATCTGGATTCACGTGCGGAGCGGTATACTCTATATTCCAGAGTTGAGGTTTACTCATGTGAAGCCGTTTTCTGGATTCGTGCTTCCGAGACGATCTCACCATAGGCGACGAGTGTCATTCCTGCGGAAGCAGGAATCCAGCTATATTTATATACTACAATATATTAGCTGCGAAAACCGAGCTTTGAATGCTACACAGGTGCTGAATTGCTAACCTGTTCTATTCTTGCACCTTGCCTGGATTCCCGCCTACGCGGGAATGAGACTTGTTGACCTTGTGATACAGTCTCTTCCGCAAGAATGAGATTCGGATTGGCCGTTTGGAAGTACATAACCAGTATTATCTTCCCCGACTAAGGAATCGGACATACAAAACTCTCTAAAGCGCTGTTTATTCTGGATTCACGGCTGTCCCAAACTACGGGACACCGCAAGCTTCACTTCGTTCCGGTTCCTGCCTTCGCAGGAATGACACGATGGGACACTTTGAGGAGCTTCATGGTGTAGCATCCAATACTGCCATCTGGCCCGCGTTTCAGCGTCCGCAGGCATTGACCGAAGCAGAGTGAGAAAACCCGTCCCGGAGCGTGGGACGGGTATCGTATGCTATCAACAGCTCTTCCGATGGATAGACCGGCCGTCAGCAGCCTTTACTTGCTGCTGAACTTATCGTGGACATGCCCGACCAGGTCGTCGCCGGGATTCATCACTTCGTCGCCCGGCTGCCAGTCACAGGGAATCACTCCACCGTTCTCGCGCGAGAACTTGAAAGCGCTGAGCTGACGCAGCAGTTCTTTGGCGCTACGGCCCACGTTGGTCGCGAACACTTCCTGCGCCTGCAACACGCCATCGGGATCAATGATGAACGTGCCACGGATGTCCATACCGCTCTGCTCGTTGTACACCTGGTAATAACGTCCGATACGGCCATCGGCGTCGTAGAGCATCGGGTACGGCAGACCGCCGTCAACCATCTTGCTCAGCTCATACTCGTTCCACATCATGTGGACAAAGTGGCTGTCGGTGCTGATGGCCAGGACTTCGCCGCCCATTTCCCTGATCTGGTCGTATACCTTGGCCACACCCGTCAGCTCGGTCGGGCACACAAAGGTGAAGTCGGCCGGGTAAAAGAACAACACGACCCATTTGCCCTTGTAATCCGACAGCTTGATCTCGTCTTTGATCTTTCCTTCCGCAAAGGCCGACGCGGCAAAGTCTTCCACTTCCTCCCCAATCCGCGCGACATCGAATTCGTCACAATGACACTCACACATGGTTTCCTCCAAATCGTTTGTTTATCATGAAGTTATGCCGAACGCTTCGCTTTGCCGGGCAGGTTTCGTCTGCCCTAACAATAGCCTTCAAGATAGACAGGTGAAGAAAGGCGAGCAAGCTGTGCTCACGGCGGTTGCGGGCTCCCGGGGCAGTTCGCTATCAGCTGTCGAGGGCGTGATGAACGAAATAGTCCTGCAACACCTCGCGGTGGTCGAAGGCGATCTTCTCGGGTAGGGTATCTGCGGTGAACACGCGGGCATCACCGGCGTCGTCGCCGGCTTTCAGTTCACCCACTCCATCGGCGGTATATACAATCGTGATGGTGTGGTGACGCGGATCTCGATCAGGGTCGGACTGCACCGAGAACAGCTCCAGGTTCTCCAGGTCGAGGTTGGTCTCTTCCTTCATTTCACGGTGGGCGGCGTCCTCCACCTTTTCGCCGTAATCAATGAACCCGCCAGGCAGCGCCCAGCCGAGCGGGTGCTGGGTACGTTCGATCAACACCACACAGCCGCCGTAGCGGATGATCACATCCACCGTCGGCTTGGGATTGCTGTACTGCTTGACCTTGGCGCCGCAATTCGGGCAAGTGATGTGGCGTGTGACAGACACGGTCACTCCTCGGGAGGTTCAATGCCGGTTTCCAGCAGGAAGTTCTTTTCCAGGCGTTTCTGCTTGCGGGATTCCTTCAGACGGCGTTCCTTCTCCCGGCGTGCTTTCTTCCGCCGGTCTTTGCCCTGATAGTGTGCTGCGGTTTCATGGTCCTGCCTGCGGTCGCTTTTCCGTCGATCTCCATTCCGGCGGTTCTTCTTCATGCAGCCTCCGTGTTCAAGCAGCCTCCGTGCGACAAAAAACGGCCTAGCGGCCGTTACTTAAGGAACCAAAAGCTAAAAAAACTAGTTCGGTCTAGTTCGGCTCATGAATTGGAACTAACTCAACTTCCGCTTGATGACTCCTCGAGTTAAAGAATATTGATGAAGAAACTCCTATCCAATCTAAATCCCCAACCAAAAGGTGAACTATCTTTTCGCGCTTGCTAACAATATAAGCTGATAGCTGAATAATACTGAAGATAAGTTTAAGCGACTCGTATGCAAAAGATGCCAACATAGAAGAATGGAACACTTGCCACAAAATCAACCTAAACAGTTCTAAACAATGATTGTTAAATTCTTCCTCGTGTTCTTGACCAATACTTGCTCTGGCTTCACCAAATATCTTTACAAAGTCCTCTTTTTCGCTTTCATATTTTTCAGATCTAGTAACAAGTAGAATGTAAGCCAACGCAAGTGGTGTAAACCTATCGCTATCTCCAATTGTTTTATTATAAAAGGTTCTTACAAAATTATAACCAGGATTATCCAAAAGATTATTAACTTGTGCATAATCAAACCAATTATCTCGCGACTTAAAAAGTAAGGCTTGGAAACGATCTATCGCCATTCTCTTATAGTAGCTAAAAGAAATATAATAAAATAACAAAATAATGGCTAACATATATGCAAGCACTATGTATCGTTCAGACATTGTTCCGCCCCCTTCTTACTGCGCCATGCTGAGCAATCTGGCTCGATGTTCTATCTGGATGGATCTCACGCTCTCTTTCGGCACTCCAGTAGGCTACTGCCTGAAGCTTCTTCTTGTTGGCCACTAGTATAAATAATAATACAATGTTGAAAACCAAAAGTAAACAGTTGACACAAGTCGTCAGCAAGAAAATCGTTGATTCTATACTATAGTGCTGAAAGGCCCCAAAGACCTTTATAAACAAAGACTTAATCTCGATCACGAACTCAATATTGAGCGTGAGCGAGAGCGCAAACGCCCCAACTCCAAGGAGAGCTATCATTAATGGGAGGTACTCCGTGAACATCCTCAGCAGATAAATCTTGCTTTCATATCCATCAATCTTGGCGGCGAGAAGTTCCTGTCGGGCATTCATTCTTCAGTACCCTCTGTCTGTATAATCGCTAGTTCTCGAATTTGCATATGTCGCTTTTTATGTCTACTAATGCTTCTTCGGTATACAGCTATCCTAGCCGAAGAGATGTGTGACATCGCGAGCATAACTAATGTTAGCATGCAATTAGCAAATACCCACAGTTCGTCAACTGAATACTCTCTAGTCAACCTATCAAGCAATCCCATCAGGAAAACAAAATCAACTTCAACATTCACATTTATTACTATACTTATCGCAATAGGCGTTGTCACAAGAGTCGTCATCATAGTTGGAATACTATCAGCAACACGGCGTCGTGCGTCTGCCTTGGCACGAATATACCTCGCCCTTGTACGCTGAAGCGTTTTTGGGGTTGGCAACTGATTCATTTCGCCCCCTCAACAGTGAATAGTAGTACTACATCAAATCTGTCTTTTCAAAAACCTCGCTGTTATCCGGGAAGCGTCCGGTCTGGTGTTTCGAGTAGATCAGCTTGTCATTCAGGCGAATGTCGTAGATGCCGCCTCCGCCCTTCACAAACTCGACCTCACATCCCGGATAACGCTGTTTCAGATCCTCCGCCAAACTGGCGGCTCGGGGATGGTAGTTTCACACCACGCAATAAGTGATGGAGAAACGCATGCAACCGTCCTCTGTAAACCTATTTGTTCTTCAAATCATCCAGAGGAACCTGCAGGGCTTCCTTGATCTTACGGCCCGGACGGAAATGGGTCTTCCGGCGAGCGGGGATGAAGATCTCCTGGCCCGGTTTCCGCGGGTTGCGAGCTTTTGGTTTCGGCGCCGTGTTCTTCACCTGGAGAACCCCAAAATCGCGGATCTCGATCCGGCATTCCCCCTCGGTGTCGGTTATCATTTCGCGCAACGTGGAAAACGTTGCATCAACGATCGGCGCGACAACTTTCGGATCCAGTCCCGAGTTTTTCGCGGTTAGCTCGACGACATCTCGCTTGATGTAAGTCCGAGGCCGTTGACTCATGAAATTCCCCTTTCTTCCCTCGCTTCCTCTGTGAACTAGTGCGTGTCAAACATAAGACTTTTATGAGGCTATCGAAAGTGGAAGGGCTCTCTTCCAGAGACGCCCTGCTCCCTGGGCACCTCCTTCCGGTTCTCCCTTCTATTGGACTTGACGCTTTCAACCTCTATTTTCAACGCCAGACAGGAGGCGTACATGACGAAGATCCCACTGTATCTGTTTGAAGACCCCGGGTGGCGACGATTTGGCCCGCTCACCAGCAACCGTCCCGTATGGGCGCTGCGTATGGGACGGGAAACGTTTGAACAACGCATCTGCCGGATGCTCGACACCACCCCGTCCGGATACATGACACGTGAACTGCTGACCCCGATGGTCAACGAGCAAGTGGGCCGAGTCCACGTGGGCAAGCTGCCCGCACGTGGCCAGATCCTGCTGGTCAACGGCCGCGCGTTCGACAACATCCCCGCCCGGGCGCTGGACAAAGACTTCCCGCCCACGCTGTGGAGCGACGGCCCGGACGTGGTCGCGGTCCGCCTCCCGGTGCGCATCGCACAGAAATGGTTGACCACCGGACGGCTGATTGACCCGGCCGACTACTCCGCCCGCACCCTGTTGAGCATCTGGGCGCAGCAGAAGCGTGTCCCGGAAGTCCAACTGGAAGAAGCGCCCAACTCCCTCGTCTTCTGGCCCTGGGATCTGCTCGACAGACAGGACGCCGTCATCCGAAACGATTTCAAAGCCCTCCGCCAGGGCGCCATCGAAGGAGATGTACATCACCGCGCCATCCTGGTCGAGGACGATGACATCTACGTCGGCCCCGGCTCCACCGTAGGCGCGGGCGCCATCCTCGACGCCAGCAAAGGCCCGGTCCTCATCGAAGAAGACTGCACCATCCAACCCGGCGCGATCATCATGGGACCGGTGGTCATCGGCCCGGGCTGCACCGTAAAAGCCGGCTCGAAACTCCATGGTCCCCTCTCCATCGGACCGGTATGCAAGGTCGGCGGCGAAATCGAGGATTCCATCCTTATTGGATACAGCAATAAACAGCACGAGGGCTTCCTGGGCCACGCCCTGCTGGGAGAATGGGTCAACCTGGGCGCCGATACCAACAACAGCGACCTGAAGAATAACTATTCCCAGGTCAAGGTCACCATCGACGGCGAGCTGATCTCCACCGGAACCACCTTCTTCGGCTCCATCATCGGCGACCATGTCAAGACCGCGATCAATACCCAGTTGAACACGGGTACGGTGATCGGCCTGGGGAGTGTGTTGTTCGGCGAGGGCTTCCCGCCCAAAACCATCGGCGCGTTCCGCTGGGGCGGCAAAGCCGGATTCGAGATGTACAACTTCGACAAATTCATCGAGACCGCCAGCATCGTAATGAGCCGGCGCAAGGTTGAACTGACCGGCGCACAGGAAAAACTGTTGCGCATCCTGCACCAACAGGCGATGGAAGGAAGAGTTTAAGAGAACTAAGAACCAAGAATTAAGAATTAAGAATTAAGAATTAATGTGCGTGCAGTTTACCATCTGAAGTCAATCGTTATACTGACAAGTATCTTGCTAAGCTCTGGCATCCGTTTCTTTTTTCACTTTTTTCACTTTTTTTACTTTCTTTACTACGATTAAGATAATAAAAACTATCCCATAGGCTTTCCGGAGAGCATTTCCATGGCTTCAACCAGCACAACCGTCCGAGTTGCCCTTGTCCAGCAGCCGCCGGTATTCCTGAACCTGGACGACAGCCTGCGCCGGGCGGTTTCGTTGATCGAGCAAGCCGCTCGTGAGAATGCCCGCGTCATTGTGTTTCCAGAAACCTGGCTGCCCGGCTATCCGCTGTGGATCGATTCCGCCGACGCCGCCGCCCTGTGGGATTCACACGGTTCACGTGCGCTGCACCGGCTGCTCAGCGAGAACGCCCTCACAATCCCCGGAAAAGAAGTGGACCAACTGCTCTACGCAGGGCTGAAGCATCACATTTATGTCGTCATGGGCGCGAACGAACGCCGGGGCGGCAGCCTGTACAACACGCTGCTGCTGCTCGACACTGACGGGAAAAACTACGTCCTGCGGCGCAAACTCGTTCCCACCCATGGCGAGCGGCTGGTGTGGGGACGTGGCGACGGCAGCACGCTGGACGCTCTGCAAACCGATTTCGGCCCTGTCGGCGGGATGATCTGCTGGGAACACTGGATGCCGGCGTTGAGGTCGGTGATGCATGCGCACCATGAGGTGCTGCATGTCGCACAATGGCCGGGCGTACACGACCTGCACCTGCTGGCCAGCCGGCAGTATGCCTTCGAGGGCCAATGCTTCGTCGCCGCAGTCGGCACGGTGATCACACGCGGTGACGTGCTGGAAGGCTTCCATTCCCTGAAACGGACCGAACCCGACGCCTGGGACATGCTGCAGAGCCTTTCGGGCGACGACGACACCCTGCTGTACAACGGCGGGAGCTGCCTGATCGCTCCGGATACGAGCTTCGTACTCGAGCCTGATTACGGCGGACGTGAGCTGCGCTACGGCGACATTGACATCAACCAGGTGCTCGAAGGCAGACAGAAGCTGGACACCGACGGGCACTACTCAAGGCCCGATATTTTCACCCTCCACATCAATCCGCGTGACAGCAATAGCAACGTAAACACTTCACTATCCTAAAGTTAAAACGCCACTAAATCAGATCAATTCTTCGGTTATACAGGCCCAACGCCTTGCTATAACAGCTTCACCTGAGTATTTTCACTTTGAATGGTATGTCTTTATGTTATTTCCTCCGCAAAACGAGAGAAAAATTCTCGTTTTTTTTCAGGCGGCGGGATTCATGAAAAGCTCATGTGTGATCAGGGTCAGGCCGC
>CAZYOC010000021.1:0-27984 GCA_964648415.1 uncultured bacterium
GATTCCAGCCTTCGCTGGAATGAGATCGGTTCCTATTGTGCAACAGCCTGTATAATAGAAACCCGGACAGTGATCAAAAGATGGTGGAATAGTTCGGCGATTCGTTCATTGCCATGGTGAATGATGCACGAAGCATCTCGCAACAAGCTGCCCGGGCAAACAGCTTACTGCCCATCGTCAGGCGAATGCAAAGCGGGCGAAGCACTTGGGACGCGAACCTACTCCAGGAGCGTGTCAGCGCCCCATCTGTAATCGGTCGGCGAGGAAACCGGGCAGACCGGCGTCAAGAATGGCTTGAGCGGCGGCGGCCACATCATACTCCAGGCGGATCAGTTCGCGCGCGCCGGTGGTGGTGTCGAACAGGGTGTAGGCCGCCCGGGTGTCTCCGTCACGCGGCTGGCCCACCGAGCCCACGTTGATCAACCGTCCCTGGCGGGTACGGTGGTCGTTGGGGACGTGAGTATGGCCGACGAACACCGTGGCGTGCGGCGTGTTCGCCATGGCGTAGGCGGCGTCCAGGTCGGTGTAGATGTAGGGCCAGGCTTCGGGGGTCAACGGCCCGGCGTGGCAGAAGAACAGGTTCTCTTCTTCATGCGTGAACGGCAGCCCGCGCAGGTATGCGTGATGTTCTCCGGTGAGGGTCTCGCGTGTCCAGAGGGCGGCCTTGTAGGCGTATTGGTTGAACCAGGTGATGTCCTGCAGGCCCACGGCTGCATGATCGTGGTTACCCGCCAGGACCACGTCGGCGATTTCCCGGACCTTTATAGTGACATCATTGGGATAGGCTCCGTATCCCACCAGGTCGCCCAGGCAGATGACCCGGTCCGGGTGGCGGGCTTCCAGATCCTCCAGCACCGTATCCAGGGCGTGCAAATTTGCATGAATGTCGGAAATAAACGCAAACAGCATAGGCTTACTCCTGCTGTGCGGGGGGCTTTACGTTTTTCTTTTTGTGCTTCGGTTTCCCGTTTTTGTGCTGTCTGGAGCCGGTGGCAGCCGGGCTCGGCTCAAACACGCTGTCGTGCTTGAAGCGCCGGATCTCCACCTCGTGCTCGTTGTAAATGGCGTCGAGGATGCCGTTGATGAAACGCCCGGACTGGTCGGTGGAAAATTCTTTCGCCAGTTCGATCGCCTCGTTGATGGTCACCTTGGGCGGGACATCTTTGAGATAGAACAGCTCGCACAGAGCGAGACGCAGGATCAGACGGTCCAGCAGCGCGATGCGTTCCAGGTCCCATTTTTCCGCCTTGGACTGGATCAACCCCTGGAGGCGCTCCTTGTGCTGCGCCGCGAGCACCACCTGGTTACGTCCGAACTCCAGATAGCGTTCTTCTCCGCCGGGAACCAGGTCATCAAACCCTGTTCTCGGTTCATGTCCCGCCACCTCGACGGCATAGAGCACCTGCAACGCCCGGGCGCGTGCTTCGTGTCGGCTGTTCGCGTTGCCTGCCTCCATCCAGAGATCCTTCGCTGTCAAAGGTGACCAATCCCTCCCTGCGGACCCTCCGGTCCGAAGGGAGGGAAAGAGAGCAAGTTAAGGAATATCGACCTTGGTAAGCCAGCCGTATTTGTCCTCGCGCTCGCCGTTAATGATGGCGAAGAAGCGTTCCTGCAAGTTGCGGGCGACGTCGCCACGCTGACCTGTGCCGATCTTCACCCGGTCGATGGAGCGAATCGGCGTCACTTCCGACGCCGTACCGCAGAAGAACACCTCGTTCGCCAGGTACAGCATTTCACGCGGGATCACGTGCTCTTCCACCTTCGCGTCGATCTTGTTCTCCTCCAGCAGTTCCCCGAGGAGCTCGATCAGGCTGTCACGTGTGATGCCGGGCAGTACGCTGTTGCCCAGCGGCGGCGTGTAAATGACCTTCTGGTCTTTCAGGTAGACGAAGATGTTCTCGCCGCTGCCTTCGGACACGTAGCCGTTGGAGTCCAGCGCGATGCCTTCCACGTACCCATTCTTGATCGCTTCCTGCTTGATCAACTGGCTGTTCATGTAGTTGGCGCCGCACTTGGCCAACGCCGGGAAGGTGTTGGGAGCCATCCGGGTCCAGGAGGAGACGCACACGTCCACGCCCTTCTCCAGCGCTTCCGGCCCCAGGTACTTGCCCCAGCTCCAGGTCATAATGAACACATCCACCGGGCAGGGGCGGGGATCCACGCCCAGGCTGTTGTAGCCGCGCATGATCACGGGACGGATGTACGCGTCCTTGTTGCCGTTGGCCTTCAGCGTCTCGATGCAGGCGTCCACGATCTGATCGACCGTATATTCCAGGCGCTTGCCGGATTCGCCCTTGTCCCAGATTTCCGGCAGCTCGTCGGGGGTCATCCGGTAGATTTTCGCCGAATTGTAGAGCCGCTGGACATGTTCGCGAAGCCGGAATACGACACTGTCGCCGTTTTCCCGTTCCTGATGGTACATCCGGATGCCCTCGAACACCGCCGAGCCGTAATGCAGCGCGTGTACGCCCACATGCACCTTCGCGTCGTTCCAGGGAACCAGTTCACCGTTCATCCAGATCTTGCCGGAACCGTCGAAACCCATGGTTACTCCTCCCGCTGTAGTGTTGCGTGTATCTGAACAAGTTGTTGTCTACACAGTCACCTTCAGCGCCACTTCCGCCGGGATCTCCAGCCAGTCGGGCGGGTCGGGCGGCAGCACCAGGCGGCCGTCCTCCTTCAACTCCCACGTCCGGATCAGCAACCAGATGCAGCCGCGGTGCGCCACGACGACCGTGGGTTTCCCGGGCCACTGCTCCGCCGCGCGTCTCATCCCCGCCAGCACCCGTTTGCGCATCTCCGCAATGGTCTCTCCGCCCGGCGGCGCTGCGTGCTCTTCCGTACGGATGCGTTCCCACGCCTGCCGGTTGGTCTCGAACGCTTCGTTGTACAACGTCCCGGTCCACTCGCCGTAGTTGCGTTCCCGCAGCCCCGGATCGGTCACCACGTCCAAACCCAGTCGCCGTCCCACAATGTCCGCAGTGCGGCGCGTACGGGACAGGTCGCTGGCGTAAATCCCGCCGAAGTCCTCTCCGGTATCCTTCAGCGCCGCCGCCAGCGCGACCGCCTGTTCCACGCCTTTCGGTGTCAAACCGGGTTCGGACTGTCCGGACACCCACCCTTCCAGGTTGGCCACCGACTGTGCGTGACGTGTCAAAAAGAGCATGCGCATCGCAGAAGCGCCGGTCTCCCTTTGGAAAACCGGCGCATACCGTATCGTTGTTACTAGCCCAGGATCTGACGGCTGATTACGATCCGTTGGATCTCGTTTGTGCCTTCGTAAATCTCGGTCACCTTGGCGTCGCGCAGCAGCCGTTCCACGGGGTACTCTCTGGAATAACCGTAGCCGCCGTGAATCTGCACCGCTTCCTCCGCGCACCAGGTGGCGGCCTCGCTGCAATACACCTTCGCCATGGCCGATTCCATGGTAAACTTCTTGCCGGCGTCTTTCAGCCAGGAGGCATGGTACAGCATATGCCGCGCCGAGGAGACCCGCATCTGCATGTCGGCCAGCTTGAACTGGATGGCCTGGAACCTGGCGATGGGGCGTCCGAACTGCTGCCGTTCCTGCGAATACTTGATCGATTCTTCCAGCGCGGCTTGCGCGATGCCGAGCCCCTGCGCCGCCACACCCATCCGGCCGCTGTCCAGGGCGGTCATCATAATCTTGAAGCCCATCCCGAGGTCGCCGATCAGGTAGTCGTTCGGGACACGGACATCGTCGAACGTGAGCGACACGGTATCGGTGGCGCGCATGCCCATCTTGATCTCATGCTTGCCGATCTCGATGCCGGGAGTGTCGGCGGGAACCAGAAACGCGCTGGTGCCTTTCGCGCCGGCCTCGGGGTCTGTCACGCAGACATACAGAAACGCGTCGGCCAGGTTGCCGCCGGTGATGAAGTTCTTGGAGCCGTTGATCACCCACTCGTCGCCGTCCTTGACCGCCCGGCTCTTCATCGCTACGGCGTCGCTGCCGCTGCCCGGTTCGGTCAAGCAGAACGCGCCCCACCATTCGCCGGACGCGAATTTCGGGAGAAACTCGGACTTGATAAAGTCGTTGCCGAACTTTTCCAGTGGGTAGCAAATCAGGCTGTTGTTGATGGACAGCATGACCTCGGTGGAGGGGTCGATCCGGGCGATCTCTTCCATGGCGGCGATGTAGGCTACGGTGTCGAATCCGCTGCCGCCGTATTCCTCCGAGGCGATGATGCCGAAGAAACCCAGTTCAGCGAGCTGTTTCATCTTGTCTTCGGGGTGGACGCCTTTTTCGTCTCGCTCCGCCACACCCGGCCGCAGCTCCTTTTCCGCAAAGTCCCGCGCGGTCTGCCGCAGCATCTCCTGTTCTTCAGTGAAACTGAAATCCATGCCTCTCCTCGACGCTGGTATGATCGTTGTCCCGTCATCTCCCGAACGGCCCGGTTGCGCCGCCGTCATACGGAACGATTCCCGGAGGCGCGAGTACGCAACTTCGCCATCAAATATAAGGAAACGGAGGACCTCTTACAGCTCGAGGGGAGCGGGATCAGGTTATGTAGGCCGTGGCTTCGATTTCCACCACCATTTCCGGATCGACCAGCTCGGAGATCGCCAGCATGGTGGAGGCCGGCCGGATGTCCTGAAAGAACTCGTGATGCACCTTCGACGCGCCCTCGATGTACTTGGGATCGGTCACATAGGTGCGGGTTCGGACCACGTCCTTCAGCGACGCTCCGGCTTCGTTGAGCGCCCATTCGATACGCTTGAGGATGAAACGGGCTTGTTTGTGAGCGTCATACGGATGCACCGCCTTGCCGTCATCCCCCACCGCCGCGGTCCCCGCGACGTGGACATGAGGCCCGATCCGCACCGCGCGGCTGAACCCGACCGACTCCTCAAACGGCGACGATGAATAGACGTTCTTTCGTTCCATGAAATTCTCCAGGTGGCTGCGTGGATTGTGCATGACGCTGTTTACGTCTCTTGCCCAACCTACTACACGGAAGTTGATCACACCAGCGCGGAATTGGTTGTGTCAGAGGTATGTCGCCAAAAAACGCCCGCCGCTGCTTTGCGACGGGCGATCGGTAGTTGTTCACCTGGCCTGGTTAGTCGATCAGGAAGGATACCTTCGCGTTGGCGCGGTACTTGACCACCTGGTTGTTTTCGACTATCGCCTTCAGGTCCTTGATGTAGATGTTCTGGATGTTCTTCACGGTCTTGGACGCTTCATTCAGCGCATTCTGCGTCGCGTCTTCCCAACCGGTGTTCGATTCGGCAATGACTTCAATGACCTTGACAATCGACATAACTGCCTCCCAATCGTTATCTGTGTTGCGCCGTCGGTTCGTGTGTCAACGCATGAACCGCGGCTTGTCGTTACTGCGTAATGATTACTGAATGGATCGGCGGGACACAACCTCGAACAGGCCGGGATTCTGACAATGGAGGAGCCGGGTTACCGGCCTGCCTGGCGGGGCTATCGCTAAAACGCTTTCACGACGGTAGATGCAGCCCGTCACACCAATACCCGTTTCACTTGCACCCGTGTCCGCTCCCGGCCTTCGTGTTCAACTCAGAAAATCCCGTACCCCGAGACGTACGTTTGAGGCGGGGAAATCAAATGGGGTTTTCTCGGCGGTTTGGAATCCCTACATTCCGGCTGCGATGGACCGGAGTTATTCCGAATTGTTGATAACCTTGTGAACTGAGACACACTGTTCACGACTGGAGGATGCCGCGATGGAAGGCGCGAAGACAGCGTTGTACGACAAGCATGTAGAGGCCGGAGCCAAGATGATCCCCTTCGCGGGGTACATCATGCCGATTCAATACCGGGGGATCACTGCGGAGCATAAAAAGGTCCGCGACTCGGTAGGCGTGTTTGACGTATCCCATATGGGTGAGTTTTTTGTGAAGGGCGACGGCGCCGCCGAATGGTTGAACACGATGACGGTGAACAATATCCGCAAGCTCAACGTCAACCAGGCGCAGTATTCCGCCATGCTGTTCGAAGACGGCGGAATTGTGGACGATTTGTTGGTCTACCGCCTGGAAGATCAGTTCATGCTCGTGGTCAACGCCGCCAACCGGAAGAAGGACTGGGATCACCTGAGGGCGCACAAGCCGGACAATGTGGTGATGACCGATGACAGCGACGATATGACGCTATTGGCGGTGCAGGGTCGCAACGCGCCCAAGACGCTCCAGAAACTGACCGACGTGGACCTCAGCGAGATCAAGTATTACCGTTTCGTCGAGGACGAGGTCGCCGGCATGCCGATGATTATCAGTCGTACCGGGTACACCGGCGAAGACGGCTTCGAGCTGTATGTTCGCAACCAGTACGCGGAGAAATTGTGGGACGCCATCCTGGAGGCGGGCGAAGAATTCGACATCGAACCCATCGGCCTGGGCGCACGAGACACGTTGCGGATGGAAATGAAGCTGTCGCTGTACGGCAACGACATCGACCAGACCACCAACACCATCGAAGCAGGCCTGGGGTGGATCACCAAGTCGGCCAAGGGTGACTTCATCGGCCGCGACGCCGTGCTGAGGATCAAGGAACAGGGCATCAACCGCAAGCTGATCGGGTTTGAACTGGAAGGCAAAGCGATTCCGCGTCACGGCTACGAGTGTTTCCACGGCGAGGAGAAGATCGGCTATGTCACCAGCGGCTGCTGGTCGCCCTCGCTGGACAAGGGCATCGGCATGGCTTACCTGGCCAAAGAAGACACGCAGGTCGGCACCAAGTTCGAGGTGCAGGTACGAAACAAGCGAGTGCCCGCGGTGGTCGTCGAAACCCCGTTCTACAAACGGCCCTATTGATTTCGATCAAACCCGTTTGGAATAGCATAGTGCCTGTTCAGCAGGGAGCCGCCTGACTTGGCGGCTCCTTCTTTTTACCAAGCTGGATATTTCACGAAAGAACCACGGCAGTGGTTCACTGACATAGCCCAAGGTATGCGCCGTCCGTTTGGCGCGCACTTTGGGATACGGGTTGTGCCGCATCCCTCAACCCCGGCAGCGGGTTGCATAGAACGACAACAAACTGTCGCCATGTGATTCCAAGCCGAAAACCGTTCAAACCGGTTTTATACGGCTGTTGCAGAATTCTGATGTCTCTCATTCCAGCGAAGGCTGGAATGAGATCGGTTCCTATTGTGCAACAGGCCCTATAGGGTTTCTTGCAAAGAATCGAACATACTAAGATTCTTAAGTGCTTGTATATTCTGGATTCACGGCTGTTCCAAACTACGGGACACCGCAAGCTTCACTTCGTTCCGGTTCCTGCCTTCGCAGGAATGACACGATGGGACAATGTTTTCGAGAAACCCTCTATATCAAGGGCTAGAAGCCTGAAGACTCGTGAAATATGCGGGCTGAAGTTTTCGACCGGCGGGAACGCCGGTCCCACACTCGGGCTGCCGGTAATCCGTGCAGTGCTCCTTGTCGGGCTCCGCCTGCTCTTCCCTTTGCTTTTTCACCGTGGGGAGCATATTCTAACGTAGTAGAGTGAAGTTCCACTCGGGTGGTGTGGGGTGTGGGAACCCCGCTTGCATCGTTTTCACAGGATCCATTCATTCAGCGATGGTCGTACGCATGACCGGACCGGACGGAGACCGTCTGCAACGCGCCGTGATCGTCTTCACCGACATTGTCGGGTATACCCGGATGATGGGGGAGAACCAGCCACGGACCATCGGCCTGCTCAAGATGCACGCGAAGATGGTGGCCGAGCGTGTCGAAGAGCATGGCGGACGTGTGCTGGAACGGATCGGCGACGCGTTCATGCTGCGGTTCGACCATGCCGCCGAGGCGGTGCGGTGCGCCCTCGCTATCCAGAAAGACCTCGCCGAGTATAACCGAAAAGCCCGGCCCGCCGAACAACTGCACGTCCGCATCGGCATTCATTCCGGTGAAATTGTGGAACGCGATCACGAGCTCTTCGGCAGCGTGATCAACATCGCCGCGCGTGTGCAGCCATTGGCCCTTCCCGACGGGATCACGATCACTCGCGGTGTTTACGATGAAGCCTCCTCGAAATGTACCGTCCCGGTCGAGAATATGGGGCCGACCACCCTGAAGAATGTCACGAACAAGGTGGAAGTGCTGCACCTGGTGACGGACCAGGTGGGACGGGAAGCTGTGGCGAAGGAGCTGGCGCACCGGCGGGATGCGGAACGGCGCTATCGGTTCCGTTTCGGGCTCTCGGTCGGCGCCGGCCTCCTGCTGCTGGTCTTGATGGTGCTGTTTTTCCGGATGCCGGAACTTTTCGGCTATGAAAAGGCGGAAGCAGCGGGCGAAGCCCTGCCGGCCAACCGCATCGCGGTGATGCCTTTGCGCAATGTCACCGGCGATTCCGCCAACAATTACATCTGCGAGGGTGTCGCGGAAGACCTCATCTTCAAGCTGATGAAGGTGCAGGGAATTCATGTATACTCCCTCGCCGATATCATGGCGTTGGACAAGGAAAACCGCACCACGCGGGGCATCAAGCGCAATCTGGGGGCGCGCTACCTGGTGCAGGGCTCCCTGTTCCGCGCCGATGACAGCCTGTCGGTGCGGATCGAGGTGGTGGACACCGAGACTTCGCAGCGTCTTTTCTCTGAAGGTTACGCCGAAGCGCGCGAGCAGCGCATGAGTCTGCAGGACAAGATCGCGCGGGACATGCTGTTCCCCATCGTGGGGCGGATCAGCGGAGAGGCGGAAGCCTCACTGGCGCTGCACACGCCCGCCAACCAGGTGGCCTCGGATTTCTACCTGCAGGCGCGTCACGCTCAGCGTAACGCCACCAGTTGGAGCGACTACCAGAACATGCTGCGGCTCTACGAGTCGGCGGTGCAGGCGGACTCGCAGTTCGCCCTCGCACATGCTCAAGTCGCCGCGGCGTATGTACGGGTCCACGGGCAATGGGATAACGACAGGCGGTGGGTGGAGCTGGGCAAGCAGCACGCCGCCACCGCGCTCACGCTGGCGCCGGATCTGCCCGAAGCCTACCTCGCCCTCGGCCTCATTCATGTCAAGGAAAACGACTTTGACGAAGCTGAACAGGATTACCTGAAGGCGCTGTCGCTGAGGCCGGACCACCGGACCGCGTTCAACGGCCTCGGCGGGCTGTATCTGAGGCAATCCCGTTTCCCGGAAGCCATGTCGCTGTATGAACGTGCGCTGGAGGCCGGCCTGGAGATGGGCGACCTGCAGGGGCAATGGTTCGCCACACACTACATCGGGCACATCCACGCTTCCCGGGGCAACCTGGAGCAGGCGCTGGATTTCCTCGGCAAGGCCATCGTGCTGGCGCGCGAGACCGGATCGAAGGAGAACGAAGCCACCACATTGAACCGGATCGGTGTCGTCTACAAGTGGAAAGGCGACTACCTGCTGGCGATCCAGGCGTACGAAAAAGCGCTGAGTCTGCAACGGGAAATCAACGACCTGGCCGGGCAGAGTGTCACCCTGAACAGCATCGGCAGTTTCCATTATACCCGTGGCGAATATGACAAGGCGCTGGATTATTACAAACAGGGGCTGGAGATCCGGACCCGCGTCGGAGCGTACCTGCGACCGGCGTACAACAACATCGGGGCGACCTTCAACAGTATGGGCCAGCCGGACAGCGCACTGGTGTATCAACAGAAAGCGCTGGTGATTGCACGGGAGTCCGACGATCCTCGTGGCGAGGGTTACGCGCTGGAAAACCTGGGCTACATCTACCGCAACAGCGGGATGTACCGGGAGGCGCTGGACCATTTTACGCAGAGTCTCCGGATTGATCGTGAACTGGGCCTGCGTCGCGGGCAGGGGTACAGCCTGGCGGCCATCGCCTCCACCTACCGGCGCATGGGAGAATTTCAGTCCGCCATCAGCTATTTCCGGGAATCGCTGGCCCTGCGTGAGGAGATCGGCGACAAGCGCAACGTAGCGCTCACACGGGGCTGGATCGCCGATGTCTACACCCAGATGAGCACACCCTCCTGGGCGCTCGAGGAACTGTACCAGGCGCTGCCTCTCTGGAAGGAAATGGAGGAGACCGACCAGGTCCAGCGTACCCTGCTGCGGATCGCCGAGGGACGTTATCAGCTTGGGGACTACGAAGCGGCGCGGGATACCCTCCAGCTCCTGCTGCAGCCGGATGTACCGGAGGATTTCCGTCCCTATACACAACTGCTGATGGCGGCGTGCGATGTCCGGGAGGGGCATGTGGACAACGGCCTGAAACGGATGCGGGACGCCATTGAGGTGATGGTGGAGCAGGAGGATTACAGCGGCGCGGCCGACGGCTACCTGGTCCTCGCGCGCTGCCTGGTCGACCTGGACCGGCATGAAGAAGCCGACGCCGCACTGACCAGTTGCCTGTACATCGCCGCGAAGGACCACCTCAACGACCGTGCGAAGGTCGCCCGCCAACTCCAGGCGGAGCTGGCGGCTCCGTAGCTAGCCCTTCAATTTCAACAACCCCTCCAGCTTATTGATCATATCGGTGTGGCGCAGGCCGAAAGCGTCCAGCAGTTCTCCCGGCTGGCCGGACTGGCCGTAACGGTCCATCACCGCCACGTAATCCATGGGCACAGGAAAGCGTTGCGCCACTACCTGCGCCACCGCGCTGCCCAGGCCGCCGTAGATCTGGTGCTCTTCCGCGGTCAGGATCACGCCGGTGTCCCTGGCGGCGTTGACAATGGCCTGTTCATCGAGCGGCTTGAGGGTGTGCATGTTCAGCACGCGCACCCCGACGCCTTCCTTCGCCAGCTTCTCATGGGCGATCAACGCTTCCGCGACCATGTGGCCGATGGCGATGATGGTGGCGTCGGCGCCTTCAGCCATGAGCTGTGCCTTGCCGACCTCGAAAACGTCGCTGGGCGTGGTGACGGTCGGGACCGGCTCTCGTCCGAAGCGCACATACACCGGGCCGCTGATGTCGTAAGCCGCCACTGTGGCCTGGCGGGTCTGGTTGTAATCCGCCGGGGCGAGCACGGTGAAATTGGGCAACGCCCGCACCATGGCGATATCCTCCAGCATCTGGTGGGTCGCGCCGTCCGGTCCCACGCTGATCCCGCTGTGAGCGCCGCCGATCTTCACGTTGCACGGAGTATAGCCCACTGTGACACGGAGCTGGTCGAACACTCGCCCCACGCCGAACGCGCTGTAGGTCACGTAATACGGGACTTTCCCCACTCGGCTCAAGCCGGCCGCCATGGAGACCATGTTCTGCTCCTGGATGCCGGTCTCGATGTGCCTGTCGGGGAAACGCTCCAGGAAGAAGTTGGTGTTGAGGCTGCCGATGTTGTCGCCCACCAGCACAACCACGTTGTCATGCTTTTCACCGATCTCCACGAGGCCGCGGCCCCAGCCTTCACGCGGCGGTTTCCAGGTGTCCTCTCCACTCATATCTCGCCTGCTCCGTTCACTCGTTCGGTTCATACAGCCGCGCCTCGGTGGCGTTTTCCAGCCGTCCGCGCCACTCCGCGTAGGTAGTCCCCATTCCGGCCAGGTAGCGTTCCGCCTCCGCGACTTTCACCGGGCGGCCGTGCCAGCGATAGTCATCCTCGATCTCCGCCACGCCATGGCTCATCTTCGTCTTCGCCAGGATTACCGTGGGCTTGCCGATGTACGTGTTGGCCTCTTTGAACGCCTTCAGGATGGCCGCCATGTCGTGGCCGTCGATCTCGATCACGCGCCAGCCGAAGGCGGTGTACTTGTCGGCGAGGGGCTCGATGTTCATCACGTCTTTCGTGCGGCCGTCGATCTGTACGCCGTTGAGGTCCACGATGGCGGTGATGTTGTCCAGCTTGAAATGGGCGGCGCTCATCACGGCTTCCCAGACGCTTCCCTCCTGCTGTTCACCGTCGCCCATGACACACCAGCAGCGGCGCGGATGTTTGTCCATCTTGGAGCCCAGCGCCGCGCCGATCACCATGCCCAGTCCCTGGCCCAGCGATCCGGCGGCGACCTCCAGCCCGGGTGTGTCGTGGGTGGAGGGGTGGCCTTGCAGGTGGCCGTGGAACTGACGAAAACCCAGCAGGTCCGCCGGCGGGAAGTAGCCGCGTTCGGCCATCACGCTGTAGATCACCGGGGTGACGTGGCCGATGGAAAAATGCCAGAGATCACGTTGGTCCCACTGGGGATTGGCGGGATCGAGGTTGAGTTCGTTGAACAGCAGCGCCGTGGCGAAGTCGGCGCAGGACAGCGAGCCTCCGGTGTGGCCGCTGCCGGCGTTGGCGATCAGGGTCAGGATATCCCGCCGGACCTCCCGCGCCTTGGCGATCAGTTGTTCTTCCGGCCAGGTTAAACGGGGCACAGGCCGTCTCCTTGCTGGTTCTCGGGTCGGCTTACAAGGTAGACCCGTGTCACGGGTGCGTCAAGGCGGTGCTCGAAGCCGGGAAAAGAAACCCTTCCCAGGAAACTCGGATTGCTGACAAAGTCGGTCCTTTATCATTCCCCTGAAGCAGACTGTATTATAATACGCAGCGAGTGTCATTCCCGCGAAGAGCCTGCCCTCGAATGCTTTGATCGGGGGTGGGAACCGGAACGAAGTATCCCGGATATTTGACGAGTCTTCATACTTCCTCGACTTAACCCTTTATATAGAATCGGCTTAAACGGTTTTCGGCCTTAAATCACATGACGACAGTTTGTTGTCGTTTATAGTGGTTCTTGCAAAGAATCGAACATACTAAGATTCTTAAGTACTTGTTTATTCTGGATTCACGGCTGTCCCAAACTACGGGACACCGCAAGCTTCACTTCGTTCCGGTTCCTGCCTTCGCAGGAATGACATCATGGGACATTTCTTTCGAGAGACCCTGTAATGGCGCATCCAGTACATAATAACTCAACGATTATAAAACGAATAGAGTTGCGAAAGCAGGTTTGTTTTCGCTGGTCAGAATCCTATTTCACCAAAGTCAGCTTCTGTGTCACGTTCAGGCCGTTCTCGTGTTGTACATGCACCCAGTACACACCGCTGGCGTGGAGACTGCCGTCGAACAGCACGGTCTTCGCGCCCATCACCGGTTCCTCCTCCAGCAGCGTGGTCACCAGTCGTCCCAGCACATCGTAGATCTGCACTGTCAGCCATCCTGTCCGGGGCGTGGTGACGGTGATGCGCGCCCGGGAGTTGAAGGGATTCGGGTGGGTGTCAATAAGCAGGAAATCGCTCGGTGCGGCGCCGGGCTCCTCTTTAACCATATCCTGTTGCAGCGTCAGCGACTGAATCGCTGAAAAGGGGCTCAGGGTTCCGTCGGGCAGTTGAGCGCGGATGGTAAAGAACCAGGTTTCACCGATAGCCATCCCGTCGAAGGAGAAGAGATTGTCCTCGGTGCTGCCGCGCAAGGTGTTGGGGGGGTAATACATATCGGCGTATACATGGAACTGGTCCGCCGTATGCCCGAAGTAATACATGTAGACATCACCAAGCTCGCCGTTCTGGTAAAGTTGCAGGTCCGGCTTGGCGGCGACACCCGGCGTATCGCATCGAAACGCCCGGTAGGTATGCGGGATATAGTCGTATTGTTCCGTATTGTGCGTGGACATCTGCCAGGTGATAGTCCCGTCATCCGTGATTTCGCTGACCAGGACGCTGTCGTAAGCGGGCGGTCCCCAGCCGATGAAGAATCCGCCGTCGGCGAGCGGCTGAGAGTTGCCTTGTGTGGCGCTGAAGGGCAGGCGGTCGCCGTCCTCACGCGTATAGCGCCACAGCAGCGTCGCCTCCAGGTTTTCTTCGTCGAGAGCGTACGTCCGGATGTAGGTCGCCCGTGTATCGTGGAAGTTGCCGTTGTCAAACACGGTCAGGTTGCCGTCGCTATCACGCCGTACATCGTGCTGCATGGTGAAGTCCACCGGCTCGTCGCCGATGAAGGTGAATTGGTTGCCGGCTCCTCCGCCCAGCCGCCAGATCACATCCCCGGTTTCCCGGTCGATCTTGGTGGCTTCGAACAGGTTGCGATTGGAGAGGAGCAGGTTGTTGTCGGCGTCTACCTCAACCGAGTTCGAGTGCATGTAATCGATGTCAACATCCGTCAGATCCACAACTTCCGGGGCGGCGTCCGTTACCGGCAGGTAGTCCAGTCCAAGCCAGTTGAAGATTACGTTCCCGTCGGCGTCAATTTCCTGAATCCCGCCCACCTTTACCACCGCTTCTTCGTTGCCGCCTTCCACTTCGTCAGACATGTCCACGATTTCCCAATCCACGGTTATCAGCATCACATGACCGTTCTCGAAGATGTGCATGTCGTGGCCGTCGGTCCCGAGGCCGTTCAACGCGATCACAGTATCCACCACGGTGTAGGTCTGATCCATCACATAGTAGTCGTAGGGAGGATACTGGTGATAGGTGATGTGTCCCGAGGGCTGAAGTTTCAGGTCCAGCAGAACAGAATTCGCCTGCTTCCGGAAGAATTGCGGGACGCCCTCATTGTCCACGATGAGGAGATAGGACCATCGGGAGCCGTTTCGTACCAGCTTGGGCGCCAGGTATACATACCCGCCATGGTTGGTCTCGTTGATATCCACGGTCCACGGGGGGAAGTCCGGAGGGAGCAGCATCTCGTCCAGCTCGCGGCTGCTGCGTTCAAACGGAGGCAAAGGCGGCGAATCCAGGCGAGCGAGCGAGATCCCGAACGCGTCTTCATAATGTTTCGCTCGCAACATCCGGCGTTGGGGTTCCGTCAAGGGCTGGTCGGACACGGAAAACGAGTATTCGATCGCGGGCAGCGAGCCGTCCATAGTGGGGATACCGTCATGCACACGAACCGTAACACGTTCGCCCGGTTCAAACGCCACATCCGGTTTGAAGATCAGGGTTTCGTTATCGGAAGACCTGACCAGACGTCCGCTGTGCGGGCCGCTTCGATCACCAATGACATCCACCAGCGACACGAGAGCGGAGGTGACGGCCTCCAACACACGGCCGTCGCGTAGAATGATTGTGGTCTGCGGATCGGCGGTGACGGTATTGGGCAGGGGATACAGGTACTCGTAGCCAAGGCGATCGTGCTGAAGGGCGGGTGACAGATGAGATCCCGACCAGGCCGTTGCAGCGACAAACCACAGACACATTCCGATCAGAACGCCTTTCTTCATGCTCAATCTCCCCGTTCAATAAGTTGAGTTCACTTAAACTAGGTGATTCACAGAGCGCACGCAAGCCGAATGACCCGCGATGCAGCACCATTACCTGGGTTTATCCGTAAACATGTATCCATCGGTCTATCTGTAGTTTATAGGGTTTCTTGCAAGGAATTGGACCTACAAAATTCTCTAAATCGCTGTTTATTCTGGATTCACGGCTGTCCCAAACTACGGGACACCGCAAGCTTCACTTCGTTCCGGTTCCTGCCTTCGCAGGAATGACACTCGTTGCGCTATGTGATACAGTCTTACACCCGTTCATTTGGCATCTTTTCTGAGTCAAGATCGTTTACTCCACTTCGTCTTCGTTGCTTTTCTCTTCCTCCATTTGCCGCCGCTGTTCAGCGCGGTGGGCGCGATGTTGGTCGATGCGCTCCTTGACATCCCTGGCGATCTCCAGGATCTCCGCAGGCGCCAAGACCTCCTCACCCAAATCCAACTTCAAGCCGACTATTAATGGCTCGAGCAAATCCGCTGACGGAGATTGCTCGATAGCCTCCAAAGCTTCACGAGTTCCACCGGCTGCTGCAAATTCAAGCCCAAGTGTGATTGCGTCTTCCGAGTTGTTTTTCACAGTCTTTACGTCATCCAGAAATCGATTTGTAGCTTCTTGATCCATTGATTTGAATTTTGATTCCCACTTTGTCTGTCGATAAAAAACGATGATAAAATCTATCATTGCCTTCACCCTGCGCTGCGGCATACCGCTTCTACGCATCAGGTAGTAGATGTTGTAGAGCCGTTCACTAATTTGGTAGTACTTGGCCTTACCGCGTTTGGCGACCTCGACCACGAGACCCTTTTCGACCAACCGTTGCAGATAGGAGCTGGCCTGGTTGACCGATTCTCGTGCAATGCGAGCAACTTCGCTGGCTGTTGCAGGATTCCAGATTTCGGCCAATGCGAGATAGATCTTACGTTCTTTCGTGGCAAGGCTTTCCAGGTGACTCTTGAAATAGTCGGTATGATCATCAACCAACCGGAACATCTGCTCCATCAGGTCATTGAAGCAGAGGTCGGTGCAGAAGCTGGCAATGATGGAGATCAAGCGCGGACTACCGCCGGTCAAGATCTGGATGGGGCGAATCTTCTGGGTCTCGATTTCGACGCCGGTGATGGAGGACCAGAGGGTTTTGCTGTCCTCTTGGTCGAGGGCGCGCAGCTCGACCGCCCGAAATAGCTCAAACATGGCTTTCTCGGCATTCAGGAAGATATTGCGCTGACTGGTGGCGGATGCGAGGAGCATGATCCGGGGTTCGTTGATGAGGGTATGGCGAAGCGTCCAGGCGTCTTTGTCCGAGATTTGCTCACCGAGCAGCATGTTCAGGTTTTCCACGATCAAGACCAGCCGTTTGTCCTGCTCGTCGGCGAAATCCATCAGGTGAGCCAGTGCGCGCTGTCGCAGTCGCTCATCATCGCGCTCATCCAGCAGTTCTTCGTGGAGATCCTTCCAACGTGGATCGCCGGTGAGGACAGGGAGTCGGTAGATCGCTTCCAGCCAGAATTCGCCCGGAGTGCCTACATTGTAGCTCTCTTCTGCAAAAGGAATCGTGTACAGTTTCTCTGAGAGTTCGGGGTCTCGATTGATGGCCGCTGCGATTCGGAGCACGAACATGGTTTTTCCGGACCCGCGCGGTCCCACTACCAGCACGTGCTGATTTGAATCACCATCATTTCCTCGAAAAACCTCGACGGTTTCCCGCATCTCCCGTTCACGGACCACAAAACCAGCGATCAATTCGTCTTCCGTCAAAAACGCCGGGTTGTATTTCATCATTCGCTTGTTCATGATTCAGCCACCCGTTTGGAAATGGACTTGTACGAGGCACCATACCGCTGTCGCCACCAGTCTTTTAACAAGTTGAAAACAAAGACATACCTGTCACGTTCGAAGTCATGTCTCAGATAGCCGTCATGGACGAGGATATCCAGAACCTCCTGTTTTTGCCGGGGAGCATCAAACCTTTCAAACCCAGTTATCAAATGGACCTGGTCAATGGCTTCACGTGTCAGTCCGGATCGTCCCTTCGCGGCTTCGGTCAGGAAAAGCAGCGCCAGGGGCGCATTGGTTTCGCCAAGCACTTTCAGCAGACGTTCTTCATAACTGTACATATCCGCCTGACCAGCGACACCAAGCAGCCTGGAGGTGTACGCAGTTTCAACATCCTCCAATAGAATCTCGCTGCGTTTCTTAAACCTGCTTTCACCGACGGAGGCTCTGTAGAACTTCTGGACGAAATGCGGAATGCCGCTTCCGAGCAGCTCCAGCATTCGGTCAGGGACACCATCTTCCACAACGACATCTTCATGGTGCGCAAGCGCTTCCATACAGTGGATGGCGGTTTGAGTATCCCAGGGCCGTAAGTCAAATGGTTCGTAATGGTTCAGTGTCGCGCTCAGGCCAACTCGACGCACGATGGGTTCGAGACCGATACTCCCCGTCAGCGCGATACCCAGTTTCTCGTTGTGCCGGAATGAAGCAGCACGGAGCCATGAAAGAAACCTGTTGGCGTGTTCGCGCCCGTGCTGCGCATCCTGACTCAATAGGTTGTCAATGAAGATGGGGACTTCATCAAGCAAGAGGATAGCCTGTTTGTCAGAATCCGCCAGAATTTCAAGCAGTCTGTTTCCTATCATGTCCCAGTTTCCAGAAGACAATCCGGAGCGAAGAGTAACACCGATTTCGGATACATTCACTTCTTCCACATGCTCGCGGACATTCGCGAACACGCCTTTAACCTTCTCCCAGATACCCGTATAGCTCCTCATCTCAACAGCGAGTTTCGCAATGACATCTTCGGGTTGGGAGGAGTCTTCGAGGTCCATGTAGGCGACGTGGCAGGAGTCCGACAGTCGCTGTTCAGCCTCTTTCATGAGACTGGTCTTGCCCATGCGACGTTGGGCAACGAGCAGGATATTGGCGCCTTGCGACAACAGCGCCGTAAACTCTTCTATCTCAGCA
The DNA here is from genome assembly GCA_964648415.1 of uncultured bacterium. Taxonomy (GTDB): domain Bacteria; phylum Electryoneota; class Electryoneia; order Electryoneales; family Electryoneaceae. Next base: position 18,071 of record CAZYOC010000021.1, read on the forward strand.
TCCCTACCCCAGAATCTTTCCCCGCAGACATAGTTACCAAGTGCAGGCTTCAGCTTGCGTTGCATGATTCATATCCTCCATGCTAAGCTTATGTTGGCGATGCCAACACCGTTGTTGCCAACAAACCTGTTGCCAACATAACTGTTGATAAGCCAAAATGCAAGGGCTTTGGATACAGAGCCACTTTTAAAAAGAAGCCCACCCCTGGAAGGAGAGTGTCGCGGGGCGCAATGGAGAAAGTTGGTTGCAAAATGCCGCTCGGAAGCTACATTGGGGAGACCCCTCAATCCGCCGGGACCAGCTCGATCTCGAACACCTTCGGCCAGCGTTTGCCGGTCACAAAGATGCGGTGGTTTTCAGCGTCGTATGCGATGCCGTTAAGCACATCAATGCGGTCATGGTAGTCGGCGTCGGTCAGCAGGTCGCCGCAGTCCACCCAACTCAGCACCTGTCCGGTGTTGAGGTCAATCTGCGCCAGAAACATGCTGCCGTAAACGTTGGCCCACAGGACGCCGTCGATCACTTCAAGCTCGTTGAGGTTGGTGAGCGGTCCCTGTTCGGACCAGACCTCCAGCTCTCCGGTCACGGCGTAGCTGACCGGATCGAGGAAACGCAGGGTGGAGGCGCCGTCGCTGAGGATCAACCGGTCGCCGTCGCTCGCCAAACCCCAGCCCTGCGCGGTATAGCGGAAGCTGTGGAGGACGTCGAAGCTCTCCAGGTCGTAAACGAAGCCCTCCCGGTTGAGGTAGGTCACCTGCACCAGTTGGTTGTCGTGAATGGCAATGCCCTCGCCGAAGTATTTCTTGTCCAGGTCACGCTGCTGGAGCACCTCGCCTGTTTCGAGGTCCACCTTGCGGATGGAGGATTCGCCGTGCAGGCCGGTGCCCTCGTAAAGGAAGCCGTCGTGGTAGACCAGGCCCTGTGTGAATGCGCCGGTGTCGTGGGGGTAGACGTCCACCGCGATGGCGCGGTAGACCATGGCGCTCTGTTGCGCGGCAACCTGTGTGGCGACAGGAAAAAGCACAATCAGCAGCAACAGCGCGGCGTGTAAGGAATGACGTGTCATACCGGTTTCACTTCGCCTTGTCCGGCGGGGTTTCATCGGATGGTGGGGTGTCTTCATCCGGCTGCGATTCAGCCTTCACGCTCTTGGTCGTCTCCGGTTTGGAGTCGTCGGAAGTGCTTTTAGCGTCCCGCGGGTTCGGATCGGTCTCCATGCCGGAGGTTTCGCTTTCCGCCTTGTAGGGTGAGCCGGGCGGATCCTCGGGCGGTTTTTTCGATTCGAAGTCGGTGGAAGTCTTGGAATCGTCGTAGAGCTTTCGGGTTCCGTACTTGTCCAGGTTGAGCTCGCTTTTGAGCTCGGAATCAAATTCGCTGAACTTCTTCTTGGCTTCCTTGAGTTCGTCTTCCATAGCGATGCGGTTGATTTCGCGGCGGATGTCGTTCATCGAGCGGCGGAAGATGGAGGTCCATTTGCCGAGGGTGCGGGCGACTTTGGGTAGCTCCTTGCCGCCGAACAGCAGCAGGATCACCAGGGCGATGACAATCAGTTCTCCGCCGCCGGGCATCATGAGGTCGCCTCCTCCGCTTCTTCCTCGTCTTCATCCTTGCCAAGCTTATCCAGGCTCTTCTTGTATTTCTTTTCGGCCACGATGGCGACAAAGATGCTGAGCTCATACAGGCCGAAGAGGGGCAACCCGAGGGCGACCTGGGTGATGATGTCGGGCGGTGTGATGATGGAGGCGGCGATCAGCACGACCACGTAGGCATGTTTCCGATACTGACGCAGGAACCTGGCGTCGACCAGGCCGATGCGCGCCAGAAAATACATCGCCACCGGCAGCTCGAACATCACGCCGAAGGCCAGGAACATGCGGAGAATGAAGTCCAGCGTTTTGCCCAGCGACCAGACATTTTCCACGGCGGGCGTGCCGAATTCAAGAAACGTCAGGCCGCCGAAGCCCAGACTGACCGCGCCGCCTTCCGAGGAGAACCCCATCAGGAACGACGTGGCCCACAGCAGTACAAACCAGGCGAACACCGCGCCGGTCATGAAGCAGAGGCTGGTGAAGAACACGGTCGGCCAGATCCAGCGTTTTTCGTTGGCGTAGAGTGCCGGCGATACGAATTTCCAGATCTGGTAGAAAATCCAGGGCGCAGTGACAAAGATGCCCGCGACCAGCGATATTTTGAGCTGAACGATGAAGCCTTCAGTGGGATAAAGCAGGGACAGACGGATGTTTTCCGGCGTTTTGAACGCCAGCAACAGGAGATCCTGGATCTGGGGCGAAACGAAGTAACAGACAATCACCCCGACCATGAGCCCGATCAAAATGCGGATCAGGGTAGCACGAAGCTCGTCGAGGTGATCCAGAAAGTTCATCTCAGCAGCAGGTTTTTTCTTCTTCCTGCTCATCCGCCTCCAATGCTGTGCAACACGCTCTCAAAGATTCTGCGCCCGTCGGTATGTCCCAGCACCGGGTCCACCCGCCGTTCCGGGTGCGGCATCATCCCCAGCACGTTGCCCGCCTTGTTGGTCACACCGGCAATGTTGGCTGTTGACCCGTTCGGGTTGGCCTCTTCGGTGACATCGCCTTCGGGCGTACAATATCTCAACACCACCTGGTTGTTGGTTTCCAGTTCCGCCAATCCAGCTTCGTCGATGGTGTAATTGCCTTCGTTGTGGGCGACAGGGATGCGCAGCACCTCGCCCTGTTTGCAGGCGGAGGTGAAACGGCTGCCGGTGTGCTCGACCCGCAAGGGCAGATCCTCGCAGATGAAACGCAAGCTGGTATTGCGGATCAACGCCCCGGGCAGCAGTCCGATCTCGGTCAGAACCTGGAAGCCGTTGCAGATGCCGATCACCGTGCCGCCCTTTTCAGCGAACGCGGCCACTTCATCCATCAAGGGGCTGAAGCGAGCGATAGCGCCGGCCCGCAGGTAATCGCCGTAGGAGAACCCGCCCGGCAGCAGGACGCCGTCCAGGTCGTCCAGATCGCGCTCTGTGTGCCACAGGTAGCGGACCTCCTGGCCGAGGATGTCCTTCAACGCGTAATATGCGTCATGATCACAGTTGGATCCGGGAAAGACGACAACGCCCCACTTCACGAGACCGCCTCCTCGCCAATGAGCACCCGAAAACGCTCCACGTTGGGGTTGGCCAGCAGTTTATGGCCCATTTCCGTCGCCCGGGCGCGGGCCTTCTCAGGATCGGTTTCATCCAGCTCGAGCCGGATGATTTTGCCGACCTTCACATCGCCGACTTCGCTATAGCCCATCTGACGCAAGGCGTTGCCCACCGCTTTGCCCTGCGGGTCCAGAATGCCCTCTTTCGGCATGACTTCAACAATGACGACCATCGGTTCTCCTGTTGCGCTCACAATTGCGCTTTCTGCTCGTTCTCTTCCGCTTCTTCCTCGTGAAGGATGTCATAGCGAGTCAGGACCATGGAAGAAAACACAATATACAGCAGATGGCTGGCGAGGACGGATTCCTCGAAGACAAACGCCATTGCTCCGATCCCGCCAACGAGGAAAAACAGCTTCACCGCCAGGGGTAATGTCCGGATCGACGGGTGGTGCCACGCCGGGAACACGATGGGCAGGATGGCCAGCAGTCCCGCCAAGCCGGCTGCAACGATGGGCCAGACCGGGTTGCCGTCGGCCTGCAAGGTCATCATCGCCACGGCCATCACCGGCATGGCGGCGATGGGCGCCGGCAAGCCCAGGAAAATGCCCTTCGGCATGGCGATCATATGATAGCGCACCAACCGGGCCAGGATCATGATGCCGTAGAACAACCCGGCCGCCAAGCCTACCTTTGTCGGCGAAGCCACCGCCACCAGCACCGCCGGAGCCGCACCGAAGGAGACCATATCGGCGATAGTGTCGAACCCCGCACCGGCGCGTCCGGCTACTCCCAGCTTACGCGCCACGGTACCGTCAATCCCGTCCAGGAACGCCGCCACCAGCAGCAGGAAGCCCGGCCAGAACGTCCCCCCCTGAAGCACCAGGAACATCGCCCCGATGCCACATCCTGCGTTGCCCGCGGTAAAAAGTGTGGGGATCAGACGTTTAATCATTCTTCGGCTTCCTCTTTCGCTTCGCTGACCGGTTCCGCCGCTTGATTCGTTTTCTTCGGAACAACCGCCAGCACTGTCTCGCCGCCGGTGATGCGCTGGTTCAGGACCACACGAACATCCGCTTCGGCGGGAAGGTAAACCTCCGCTCTCGAGCCGAACCGGATGAACCCGACCCGTTCACCCGCCTTGATCTCGTCGCCCTCATCCAGATGGCAGATGATCCGGCGCGCCACCATCCCGGCGAAGACCTGTGTCTTGATCTCGCCGTGGGGCGAATCCACAATAAAGGTGATGTGCTCGTTTTCAGCTCCGGCCTGCCGTGTATCTGCGCGGTGGTACTTTCCGGGGGTGTGCGCCGTGCTGAGCACTTTACCGGATACCGGGGTCCGGATTTGATGCACGTTCATCAGCGACAGGAAGATTGCGATGTTGCGCGTGCCGTCCGCCATGCGCCGGATCTCCAGCACGGTCCCATCGGCCGGCGACACAATCTGATCGCCCGGCGGCAGGGGCCGCTCCGGATCCCGGAAAAAGAACAACATCGCCAGAGTCACCAAGAGAAAAAAGGCTGATAGGCCTTTCCAGATGACGTAATGCTTCTTCCACAGCGCAACCCCGGCAAAGAGGATACTCAGGATGGCGGGAGTGAGGATAAACCACAAGCCTTCTGGAGCAATCATGTCAACCCACGCTGGTTATGCGGTCCAGTAACTCTTTGTACACTTTATCCACCCCGCCCATATCGAAACGGAAGCGATCTTTGTCCATCTTCTTGTTGGTCTTGGTGTCCCAGATCCGGCAGGTGTCCGGGGAAATCTCGTCGCCGATCAGCAGGTGCTTGCCGTGCTTGCCGAACTCCAGCTTGAAGTCGACCAGGATCATGCCGCGGCGGTCGAAAAACGACTTCAGAATAGCGTTGATCTTGGACACCATACGCGAGATCAGGCGCATCTCTTCGGGCGTGGCGTAGCCCATGGCGAAGGCGTGATGCTCGTTGATCATGGGATCGCCCAGGCGGTCGTTCTTCAGGAAATACTCGATGATCGGGTATTCCAGCACCGCGCCCTCTTCCAGGTTGTAGGTCTTGGCCAGGTTGGCCGTGGCGATGTTGCGCACCACCACCTCCACAGGAATCATCTCCAGGCGCTTGACCACCATCTCATTGTCGGCTTCCCTGCTGACGAAATGGGTGGGCACATGATAGTTTTCCAGGTACTGGAACAAGTAGGTGGAGATCGAGTTGCAGATGGCGCCCTTGCCTTCGAAGCTGCCCTTCTTGGTGCCGTTGAACGCCGACAGATCATCCTTGAAAACCTGCAACAGCAGGTCCGTATCGTCGGTCATGTACAAGTACTTCGCCTTGCCTTCGTAGAGCAGGTCCTTCTTTTCCATGCAAGAGTCTCCTTGGTCCGGTCGGGCTGGTAAGCTTACTCGTCCAGGCCCAGTCTACGATAGATGAAGTCCACGTTACGCAAGATATGATTGAGATCAAACGCCGCCCGTATCGTCGCCTCGTCCAGTTTTTTCTTCAATTCCGGCGTTGCCAGCGCCGCTTCTTCAAAACTGATTTTCTTTTCCATGGCGCCGTGAGCCACGCGCTGCACAATCGCATAGGCGTCCTCACGCGTCATCCCGCGCTCCACCATGGCCAGCAGCAGTCCCTCGGAGAAGATCGCCCCGCCGGTCAGGTCCAGGTTGCGGGCGATGTTCTCTTCGTCCACGTGCAGGTTCTCCACCACATCCGACGTCAGGTGCAGCAGGTAATCCAGCGCGATTGTGCTGTCCGGCAAGATAACACGTTCAACAGAAGAATGCGAAATGTCCCGCTCGTGCCACAGAGCGACGTTTTCGTAGCCGGCGTGCATGTTTGCCCGCAGCAGCCGCGCCATGCCGCAGATCTTCTCTGAGTCAATGGGGTTGCGCTTATGCGGCATGGCGGAACTGCCCTTTTGCCCCTTGCGGAACCCTTCGCGCGCCTCGCCGACTTCGGTTCTCTGCAGATGGCGTACCTCCAGAGCAATGCTTTCCATCACCGCTCCCAACAGCGCGACGGCCGCGAGGAACGAAGCAATCCGGTCCCGCGAAACCACCTGGCTGGAAATCGGTGCGACCCCCAGATCGAGCGACGCCATCACCTCTTCCTCCATCGCCGGGTCGAGGTGAACGTAACAGCCCACCGCTCCAGAGAGCTTTCCCACACAGGCCGTCTCCCACGCCTGCCGGAACTGCTGAGTGGCGCGGTCCATCTGCTCGTAAAAACGCGCGAACCGCAGTCCGAACGCCACCGGCTCCGCGTGGATTCCGTGAGTCCGGCCGATCGCAGGCAACTTCCGGTACTGCAGCGCCTTTGCCTTGAGCGCATCCTTCAGCCGCTCGCAGCCCTTCAGCAGGATGGGGCCGGTGCGGCGGATCTGCAACGCCAGCGCGGTGTCCAGCATGTCCGACGAGGTCATGCCCAGGTGGATGTAGCGTGAATCCGGCCCGACATGCCGCGCCACACTGGTCAGAAACGCGATCACATCATGCCGCACCGTCTTCTCGATCTCCAGCACTTCCGCTGTGTCAAAGCCCGCCTTTGCCAGGATGGTTTCCAGCGCTTCCTGCGGAATCTTGCCGCGCTTGGCCCAGGCTTGGCACACCGCCAGCTCCACTTCCAGCCAGCATTCGAACTTGGCTTGATCGGTCCAGATCGCGCCGATTTCCGGGCGTGTATAACGGTCAATCACGGGGGATGGCCTCCAGCAACATCACAACTTCGCGCTCGCTGCCGTTGCGAATCAACTTCATCGTCAACTGGTCGCCGACACGCATGTCGTGGTTCTTAAAGTATTGTAAAATCGCGTCTGCACTGATGACAGGGGTTCCTTCCACCTCGATCAGGATATCGCCCGGCTGGATGCCGGCGCGGCTGCCGGGACTGTTGGCTTCCACTTCCGCCACCAGCGCGCCCCGCGTCACCGGCAAGCCGTACAACCGAGCCATCCAGGGATCGATCTTCTGCACCGTCAAGCCCGTCCAGAAATCACTGGCCACACCTTCCCGGCTGCGAAGGATCTCGATTTCTTCACGCAGGGTGCGGGCGGGGATGGCGAAACCCACACCCACCGAGCCGCCCCGGCCGCCGGGAGAATAGATAAACGTGTTCACCCCGATCACATGCCCCATGACATTCAGGAGCGGCCCGCCTGAATTGCCCGGGTTGATCGCCGCGTCGGTCTGGATCATGTCCCGGTACAGGCGGCCGTCGCTCTTGCGCTGCCAGTTCAGACCCGACGCCGACACCACGCCCACCGATACCGACGGCTGTGAGGACAGTTGGAACAATCCGAACGGGTTTCCGATGGCGATGGCCCATTCGCCCACCACCACCTCGTCCGAAGGACAAATCGGAATCCAGGAAAACTCCCGGTCTTCATCCGTCTGGATCTTCAGCAGGGCCAGGTCGGTGTCGTAATCGGTGCCGACAATCTCGGCCTCGTGTTCAACACCGTCCGACATCTGGATCTTAATGTCTGCGGCGTCGTGGACCACGTGCTCGTTGGTGACCACGTAACCGTCAGGTGTAATGATGAACCCGGAGCCGAACTCCTGAACGGCCTGCTGCGGGGAGCCGTAGAAGTTGTCGAAGAAGGGGTCGTGGAACCAGGGATTGTTGGTGCGGAAGCGCCGCAGTTGGGTGACAAGAATCCCGACCACGGCGGGCGATGCGTTCTCGATGGCTGTCGTGATGGCGTTGTGGCGCTGGTCCTGAAGCTCCCGGCCGAGTTCGGCGCGGGTCATATTCCGGGCGGAGTCCGCCATAACGGGCGGAGGAGGCCAGATCGCCTCCTCGTCCGCAACAGGCTTCGCCGTATCCGCCGGTAACATCGCTTCCGCGGGGGTGGGGTCAGACGTGATAAAATGGACGCCCGCCGCGATTCCCCCGCCGATCAGCAACCCGGCGACAAACCACAGGACAAACCGCCTCATGACTTCGGTACGTTCTCCCAGTCCTTCAGAAACTTCTCCAGCCCACTATCGGTCAGAGGATGCCTGGCCAACTGCTGGATCACCTTGAAGGGCACTGTGGCGACATCCGCGCCGATCAGCGCCGACTCAAGCAAGTGAATCGGGTTGCGAACACTGGCCACCAGGACTTCGGTCGCGAACCCGTAATTGGCGTAGATTTCCACAATCTGCCGGATCAAGTCCATGCCGTCATGGCTGATGTCGTCCAGCCGTCCCACAAACGGGCTGATATACGCCGCGCCCGCCTTGGCGGACAGCAACGCCTGCATCGGCGAAAAACACAGCGTCTGGTTGACCGCAATGCCCTCATCGGCGAGGGCCTTGCAGGCCTTCAAACCGTCGAGGGTCAACGGAACCTTGATCACGATGTTGTCATGGATCTCGGCCAGCTCCTTGCCTTCTTTGATCATGCCTTCCGCGTCAAGCGACACCACTTCCGCCGAAATGGGACCGTCGATGATCGCCAGGATCTCGTCGAGAACCTGCCGGAAAGGCTTGCCGGTTTTAGCCACCAGCGACGGGTTGGTGGTGACGCCGTCAATGACGCCCATGTCCGCCGCCTGCTTGATTTCCTCAATGTCCGCCGTGTCGATGAACAGCTTCATGAATCCGTTCTCCAGGTTAAAAACGGGTGTCTGTCAAACTCGTCGTCAATATCGTAACGCACCCGCACCAATGCCAACCCTTCCGGAGGCGCTGGCGGCGCAACCGGACGTGGTAACTTCTTGGTTTTATTCGCTAGTCCGAGATCGTCCTCGGATTGTATACGCTCAGGTGTTGTGTCCGGCTCCATGTCTCCGGAGGCCTTAGCCAGGGGCGAGTCCGGCGGCGCTTCCTCATAAGTGTAAATCTCGCCCGCTTCCATGCTTTCGGCCATGCCACCGGGGATTTCCGGTTCACGCGGCCCGTGGGGAAGAGGATTCAGCCGCTTGTAGCGCTCCCACGCTTCTTTCGTCATGAGGCCGGACACGATGGCCTCGCGCACTTGCTCCGGGTCGAGTTTGCCCGCCGCCATGTGAAGCAGCGTACTCACCAGCGTCCGGACCATGCGCCGCAGGAACCGGTCGGCGCGGACATGGAACAGCCAGCCCTCCGGCGTCTCGATCCAGTTGACTTCCCTGACTTCACACACCGGGTCGTCGCCCTTGTCCATCTTGGTGGAAAAGGGTTTGAAGTTGTAGCGTCCCAGGAACACATCGGTCAATTCCGCCGCGCGCGCGGGATCGAATGGGGTTTCGGGACGCCAGCCATGCCGGCTCAGGAACACGTCCGGCTGCTTCAGCACACGGTACACATATTCCCGTTCTTTCGCCCAGTAGCGGGCGTGGAAGTGGTTGTGCACCCGCCGTATGCGCCAGACCTGGATATCATCGGGCAGGAGAGCGTGGAGGCCTTTCTCGATGGTGTCGACAGAGAGGTTTTCCGGCGTGTCGACATGGCATACCTGGCCGGCGGCGTGGACCCCCGCGTCGGTGCGTCCGGCGGCGATCACCTTAAGGCGCCGGATGTCGCCGAACAGCCGGCCAATGGCCTTCTCGAGTTCGCCCTGCACGGTACGGGTGTCGCCGGGCTGGAGTTGCCAGCCCTTGAAATTGCCGCCGTCGTAACCAAGATTTATGCGTAAGCGCATGGTGTTGTGTGGGTTAGGGTCTGTAGTGCTCCATCGCACCAGCTATGACTGTTTCTGCTTGTTTCTTGATGAGTCAATATCAAGGCGATTTCGCGCCGGCATAGTGGTGCTACGTTAAGCGAAATCAACGCAGAGATTGGCCATCAGAAACAAGCCCTTCGGGAGCGCGTCATTTGCCCCATGACTGCGTTCCAT
>CAZYOC010000022.1:0-27461 GCA_964648415.1 uncultured bacterium
CCCGCCTTCGCTGGGGATGACCTCATGGGACATTATTTGCGAGCATCACTATAGATTCATTGTCAGGGGTGATGACAGGTCTTGCTGCTCACAACAAGCTGTCCGGCGCAAAAGTTCTTTCACGTGTTCAGTCGCCGCCATCCAGCTTCGGCCCGCCGATCCGGCACAGGTTGTTGATGCGAGTCTCCACCTCCGGGCTGCGCTTCAACATGCCGGCCAGGATGAACTGTCTCAGTTCCAGCTCCATTTCCGGTTTTTCCAGGGGGCCCTGCATGTCCATCACTTCCGGCAGCATGTAACACAGGCTGTCCAGCATGCCGGCAACAATCAATGCTACCGCTTCCGGATCGAACGAGCGGAACTCGCCGTTTTCGAGGCCCTTCGCCAGCGTCTGCTGCAGCAGCACCATGAAGGGCACGTCCATGAGCTGTGTTTTCATGGACGACAGAGCCATCAACAGATCCGGGTCGGTGAGGAAGACGCGGAAAAACGGATGCTCACGTCCGATTTCAAAATAGGCGTCTACCAGCAGGCAGAACGCTTCCGCAGCCGACTCGGTCTGCTCGATCTCTTCCGCTCTCGATTCGCTCATGTGCTGGATGACATGAAAGGCCAGCTTGAGCGCGAAATCGATTTTGTTGTCAAAGAGTTCGTAAAAGGTCCGTTTCGAGGCGCCCACCGCCCGGCAGATGTCCTCGATGGTGGTTTTCTTGAACCCGAAGCGTTCGAACAACGCTTCCGCTTCCTGGAAGAACGGCAGCGCACGCTCCCATTGCTCCTCACTCCACCCCTCAACCTGCTTCGTTGAATGTGTGCTGGGCATAACCATCCGGCTCGTGTAAACGATGAAACGATAAAACGAAGAAACGATTATAAGTATTTCGTTTCTGAAAAAAGATACCAGCCCATTTCGCCGGAAGCAAGATGGTCGTGACTCCTGGAGCAAGATGTGTCAAAACGGTGCATGGGTTGCATTTACTGGAGGGGCGTTGGTGATTGCAGGGCGAGATCACGTGCTGTCTGGCCTGTTGATAACCCGGGAAGGCATAGCGTGTTTCTGTGTATGTGACTGTAATCACAGCTGGTTGGAGGCCGCTCTTGTGATTCTGGAGGCCGTCATGGGTATCGTCACGATGGATTTCTCGGGGCGCCATGCGATGGAAGGGTAGGGGCAAAACCGTGTCGTGTAAGGGTATTCTTTGCCCTGGAGGGCGGGAAATAATCGTGTGGTAGCAGGAATTTGTCGATAGATTAACAGGGCTGTTTCGTGTCTGTGGTTGATGCAGCTAACATCTGGAATGTGAGGTGTCTCATTGATGCGGCTCACTGTTTCTTGTTATTCTTGTTTTTACCTTGCATGTGGTGCATTGGTTCGCTAATGGGGGGAGGTTGTGCGCGGAGCAACTGGGAGAAATAGACGTGGGTTTGTGAGCCGCATATCTCAGATTTTGAGATTTCCGGAAAATGTGTTCTACAGCACAGTCTTGCATGGACTGCACCCCGATCTTAGTACTATATTAATGCGTAGTGAGGATCTTTCTGTTTCAGGCGGATCCGATTCTTTGCAGCAGCGAGGGATGGTGGTCCCCAGCGGGAGGTTGGGGATGTCCGGTTTGCCAGTATTGCTTTTCCCACCCTTCAACTTCCACTCGAAGGCTGCGCCGATGGTGCGGGTTTTCGGGGATGAGATCCCCCTGCAGGGGTCGCTCTCTCAGCGGAGACGAGGACACAAACGTGTCCGGCTCTTCCACCTTTTCGCAAACCAGAGTGAGGTTTCGATATGAGTGCTTATCGAACAACCGTGTTGCCGGCCATGATGACGGTATTGCTTCTGTTCCCCATGGGGGTGCTGGCGGCGGTGACAGCCGAGGTCGGGTTCTACCAGAGCCGTTTCCAGGTGGTCCCGGCGGGAGAACTGGTGGACCTGGAAAGCCTGGAGGCCGGGGGCGAGTTGTCCCTCGACGCCATCGAGGAGTTCTTCTACCTGCAGATCAACGCGGCCCCCATCGACCGCCCCAGCCGGGTGTACATCCATATCACCGGCGATCTGGGCGGAGACCGGATGATCAATTTCGTCTCGTACCCGTTCACGTTAAGCGATTGGTTCAGCGTACATGGCAATGGCCGCTACTCCAACCGTGAAATCGCCGAGCTTTCCGAATCCTCCGACTGGTTTTACACGAATTTGCAGCAAACCTATTACGCTTCCACACAGGAGTTGCTGGACCTGATCGAAGGCGGCTTCCTGGTGACCAGCACGTTCACCATCAGTTTCCAGGTGTATGACAGCCGGACCAACGCGTTGCTGTCCACCTACAACAACACCGTGCAGGTGTACAACCCCACGCCTCCGAGTCTGCAAACCCCTGCGCATCTGGAAACCGGGCTGGAGCAGCCGGTGGAGTTTTCCTGGGATTGGAACGGCGGCGCGACGCTGCCGTCGGACTGGACCCTGATCGTGGTGGAGGGGTCGCCGGGATCGGATGGCGAGACGGTGATTGAAACCCGCACCGGGTTGAATACTCGTTACGAAGGTCCGCCCACCACCACGATGATGCACCTGTATACCGGGCTGACCGGCAACGAACAACCGTTGACCGAGAGCGCCTGGTACTACTGGCAGGTGGTTGCCGACGTGCCTTCGATCGTGCCGGGCGGCAGGGAAGACTTTGAAAGCGAGGTGTTCGCGTTCCAGATGGCCGGCCCGGACATTGGAGCGTGGGCAATTGAAACGGAACAGCCTGTGCCGGGCGCGACGGTGGATGATGCGCCCATTCAGTTCTCCTGGTCCTGGAACGGGGATGATTACGCTGCTTCCAACTGGTGGTTCAAACTGGTGGAAGGCGGCGAAGAGCCTGACGATCCTCAGGCCGCCCTTGACGCTGCAGGCCCGGGCAATACCCTGGTGGATGCCAACCCGACCATTCTTGGAACATACATGTACAACGAGACCGGCAACCTGCCCCTGCGGAGCGGAACCTGGTATTACTGGCAGGTGCGGTTGGTTGATCCGGACACGCAAAACGAATTCGCCTCCGAACCCGCCAGCTTCTTTTTCAACCGTTCGGAGGGGGCCGGGGCGGGCATACCTGATCCAGAAGACCCGGGCCGGCAAGGTGGCGATCCGCGCGGTCAGCAGATCGCCAATCTGCTGGAATCCATTTTGAGCCCGGGGCAATACGAGGCCATCATGGCGCAGTTGGAAGGCTACAATCCGGGAACGATCCACATCAACGACGGTTCCGGGTTCTCGGTGTCCGACCTCTCCAACCTGGTCAACCAGGAGGGGTTCGATGTGATCACGGTGCTGGTGGCCGGTGAATAGCAGTTTACTCAGGTCGACCCTCGTCCGGCGGGATGACGGTCGCTTCGGGAGATGGACCGGTTCAGGTCCACGCAAGAGGTAACGATCATGCGTATTGTGACACATGTTTTCCTGCTGGCTGCATGCCTTCTCGTGTTTACGACAGGTCCGGTATGGGCCGACGGCGCCAAGACCATTGCGGTTGTCACCATGGTCCAGGGCAAAGCCGAGTTCAAGAAAGGCGAGCAGGACTGGAAACAGCTCTCCTTCGGGTTGGTGCTCGATGACGGCGACCAGTTGCGGACCGGAGGCGACGGTTTTATCGCCATGGTCTTCACCGATGACCGCACCGAACTGAAAATTCGTCCCGACAGCGATATTACCGTCACCGCCGAACGTAACGACGACTATTCCCTGAACAAACGTGTGTCCATGGAAATGGGCGAACTGTTTACCAACGTGAGCCAGCAGAAGGGGCGCATGGAGGTGGCTACGCCGACCTCGGTTGCGGCCGTGAAGGGCACCGAGTTCTGGGTGCTGGTCAATCCTGACGGCACTACGCAGGTGCTGACGCTGGAAGGGATTGTGGATCTGCTGAATCTGCTCAGCGGACTGAATGTGGACGTGGGCGCAGGCCAACAGGGCACCTCCGGTGCGGGAGGTGGTCTGGATGTTGGTGGCTATACCGCCGGAGATCTGCCGCAATTCATGGATGAAGCCATGCCGCAAACCATCCAGATCGAGTACACCGACGAAGAAGGCAATGTGCGGACGTTGATCATCAACTATCAGACGGAAGAAGAATAGCACACATGACTGAGCCTGTCGTGAGAATTGCACGGCATCTGTTCGCCGCAGCGGTTGAGGGACCGTGGCGGTGTGGGAGGGGTAACCAAGTGGGGAGCGTACCGTGAGACCGTTACGCTACATGACAAAGCTGACAGCCCTGGTTGCACTGGTTGTCATGCTGTCCTGTTCAAAGAAACAGGAAGGACCTCCGGCCTCGTTGGAGCTGGAGCCGATTGGCTCCGCGACAGCAGGCCAGCCGGCAGCGGTGCGTCTGGAGGTCAAACAGACCAGTGATGACGCCAGGGACCAGGTGGTGAAGGTCGAGGTGTATCATCGCATGGCCGAGGATACACTCTGGCGGAGCACATCGCTCGAGCTGGTCGGAACCACGTGGGCCGGGATGATTCCAACCGACTCGTCTCGTGTGGGCCGGCTCGAGTACTACATCGTGGCGACCACGGCGAGCGGGGAGACGGTTTCCATACCAGAAACCGATCCCGCGAATTCGCCGTTGGGCGTAACCGTCCAGGAGCCGCCGGAGGAGCCGAGGCCGAAGCGTGTGGCGCAGCGAACCGCACCGCCTCCCGCTCCCAAACCGAAACCGGAACCGGAGCCCGAACCCGAGCCTGAACCGGAGAACATCTGGGCCGCGCCGGGCGTATTGCAGGCTACCATCGACTCGTTGATTGCGGCGGTGTCGCAGGTTCAGCCGCTGGCTATCGCCGGAGGCCGCATTCCCCACACCGGATACCAAACCCCGAAAATGTTGGCGTCGGTTGGGTCGGAAGCCACGGGTTTCATGGTGCTTTCGCCCCGTCCCGACCAGGAACTGGTGGGCGACGACTATCTTGTGGCGATCTCCATGAATCCGAGCATCGCCAACGTGGATCCGGACAATCTGATCGTTCGGGTGAACGGAGTAGACCGGACGACCGACGCCACCATCACCGACGAGGTAGTGATTCTGCCGGTGGACAAGACCGAGCCGGGCTACCAAAATGTGGAAATCCAGAAGCGCACGGCGAGCGGCGCTCCCGCACGTGTGCTGAGTTGGGGCTTCAACACCAAGAGCAAAGCCGCCGCGCGAGCGGCATGGACCGATGTGACCGGCCGCGCCGGGGTGGAGCTGATCTACCAGGACATCAACGCTGACGTGATGCAGATCTCACGCGAAACCGCGGCCTTCGGCGCACGCAAGGGCGATTTGAAGCTCAGCGCCCGGACGACCATTTCCAGTGAAGAAAACCGTCGCCTCCAGCCGCAGCATCGTTTCTTCGGCAGCGTAAAGTACAAAGACCTGTCGTTGCGGGTGGGCGATGTCAACCCGATGTACAACGAGTTGATTCTGTGGGGCCGGCGGACGCGAGGCCTGGAGCTGGCCTACGACGGTCCTTACGTCGGCGCAAAGATGATTTACGGCGAGCAACGGAGAGCGGTCGATTCACGTCAGTACATCGCGTATTACGTCGACGAGTCCGACCCCAACAACCCGCTCTACCTGGCCGATACCAGTTGGACCGCCGGCACGTTCAGCCGCTGGACGGGCGCCATGCGGGTCTACGGCCAGATCCCTCAACGCCTGAACCTGGGCCTGACCATTATGAAGGCCAAGGACGATATGTCATCCATCGATAACGGAAACGCTCCCAAAGATAACCTGGTCACCGGACTGGACTTGAAGGCTTTTGCCGATCGCCGGAGGATAACACTCTCCGCCGCCGTGGCCATGTCCTTCTATAACGATGACATCTCCGCGCCGGTGATGGATGAGTACGCCAACTACAGCGACATCATCTACATCAACCAGCATTTCGATCCGGTGCTGACGGACGAAGCGGGGGATTTCGGCGAAGCGTTCAATACTGTGCTGAACCGGTCGCTGTCGTTCCGGACCCGGCTGGGGTTGCGGTATTTCGGGCATAATGTGCAGGCGGAGGTCTATCGTATCAACCGCAGTTACAAGTCCATCTCGATGCCCTCGCTGGCGCGTGACCGGCAAGGCATACGCCTGCGTGACCGGTGGCGCCTGTTCGATTCCGGGCTGCATTTGAAAGGCGGCGTGGACCTGTACCGTAACAATGTCATCGGCGGCAACGAGAACACCGAGACCAACGCCCAGTTCAACGTGGGCTTCGACATTTACACCGATCCGGCCTGGCCCAACTTCTCGCTGAACTGGCAGAATGACCATATCTCCAATGATGCTCAGCAGAAGTGGATTCAGCAGGGCGATCCCACCGCGCCGGAAGACTCGCTGGAGATCGACGACCGGAAGGATTTCGTCGCCAACCGGTATTCCGCCAACCTGTCCTTCAACCGCTCCATGCTGGGCGCGCAGAACGAGATCACATTGCAGGCGATGCAATCGGACCGCGTGGACCAATTCAACTCGCTCAACCAGAGCACCCAGCAGAACTACAACCTGATGTTCCGCAGCTCGTACTACGACCTGCCGCTTCGCAGCACGGCGAGCTATTCGCGTGTCAACCAGCAGGGACAGGGCGGACTGACGGATATCAGTTTCGACGCGTTCAACCTGAAGCTGGAATTCTTCTTTTACGAGAACACCTTGCGGCCGTTCTTCTCCCCGAGGTTGACACACGGGACCGGGACACGGAACCTGAGCCCGTACACGCCGACCGAAAGCCTGGCGCGGGCCGGGATTGATGTCACCGATCCGCTGTATGAGGGCCTGATCGACACGCTGAACTTGCAGACCCCGAAAGACCTGATGATGGATTTCCAGCGCATCGACTGGGTCGGCGGGGTGGAATGGGAGTTCATGCCCAACCACATGGTGCGCGCCGATGTCAGCCTGTCATCACAGACCGACGCCAACCTGGTGAGGTACTGGAACGGGGCGGAGTTCAGCTCGAAGAGCGAGACCGTCACGAATACCGATGGGGCGACGACGGTGACGTTTAATCAACCGGTGCCGTCGCTGGCGAGAGACGATTTGACGATGATGCTGAGATACACATACAGGTTCTGACCTTGGCCTGGATGCAATAATCCCGGCGAGCTGTACAAGGTTGAGGAAGGTAAGTTGCCCGGCCATGCCTGGCTGGGGAATGAAGGATCGAGAGACCGAATAAGAGAGAGTCGTGTCAGTTCGTTAGCGTCGTTTGCGGAGAACTGACACTGAGATGGAAATCAAAGAAGGTTGTGTCAGTTCGTTAGCGTCGTTTGCGGAGAACTGACACATAACAAGAATGGCGCGAGCGTGGCCCGGGTGCTTGCACTCGGGAGAGTAACAGCAAGCAGAGTGAACCGGCTTACTTGCCGGCTTTGACATACCACCCTCGGGTGGAGCCGCGCGGCGGGTTTCGTGGAGGACGCGGAACCGGTCGAGCGGCAGGATGCCCGGCCCACGTGTCGCCATACAGGATACCGAGGCCGGGAGAAGCATTCCGGCGCCCGTAGCCCGGCCATGCCTGGCCGGGAGGCGACGAGTGTCCGGAGACGCACCGCAAGATTGTTGGCGAGTACCGTGGCGAGTCCCCCGGCCATGCCCGGCGGGAGATGGAGCAGGTAGCCCGGCCATGCCTGGCCGGGAGCCTGACAAGACACGGACGAACCGTAACAGTGAGTCGACTTATGAAGACGTACCCAGCGCACACACGGATGATCGTCATCGGCCTGATGCTGTTGGTCGGCCTGGTGGGAACCGCAAGCCAGACCTTCGCGCAGCCGCCGAACTCGTTTGATCTCTATTCCCCATATGACGGGGAAACTGTGTTCGACACCGACGTCTACTTCGAGTGGGACACGACAACGGATCCCGACGGCGGCGATGTAGTGTATGATCTCTACATCGACGGGAGCATGTGGATCGGCGATCTCATGGATAACTACACCACGGAAAGCGTGAGTGTCGGTCCCCACACCTGGTATGTCATCGCTCGTGACGATGAGATGGAGGAGACCCAGTCGACCTCCACATTCTCGTTTACCGTGGCGGACAATAACATCATTGTCACTTCTCCCGCCGGCGGCGAAACCTACCAGGTGGGCGACGATGTCACGATTTCCTGGAGCGGCGGAACCTCCCCGTATACCGTGTTCCTCTCGAATGGCATTGCGGTCGCGTACGACGTCTCGGCAACCTCCACCGTCTGGACCATCACCACCGACGACATCGAAGACACGTATGGCGACTACTCCATCACTGTTATGGACGCCAATGAATTTGACGGGACTAGTGAAACCTTTACGATTGAAGAACACTTCAATAGCACCTTCATCCCAAGCCACCCCTTCCCGGCGGACGGGGCGACAGGTGTGCAGCGCATTGCCGACTTGCAGTGGCTGGGCGGCGACCCGGACGGCGACGCGGTGACGTATGACGTCTACTTCGGCACAGCCGATCCGCCGACAACCCTGGTGAGCGACAACCAGGCCGGTCACTGGTACGATCCCGGCCAGCTCAGCGCCGATCAGACCTACTACTGGCAAATCGTTTCCGACGATGGTACCAACACGACTAATGGGCCGGTGTGGTCGTTTACGACAGCTTCCCTGGCCTCGGAAGGTACGTACCTGTCAACCCAGTTGGAAGATGGGTTCGGCGGCGCAGAGGATGTCGCGGCGGGTGACATTGATGGCGATGGTTACATCGATTTCGCCGGTGCGAGTTATTCCGGCAACTCCATCAATTGGTGGGAAAACTCAGGTGACAACGCCACCTTCACGTCGTACACCATCGACAACAGCATGTCCGGGGCCACCAGCGTGGATCTGTGCGACCTGGATCTGGACGGCGATCTGGATGTGATCGCTACGGCCTATAGCGGCAACACGCTGGCATGGTATGAGAATGACGGCGCAGGCGCGTTCACCATGCATGAGCTCAGCGGTTCGTACATGATGGCGTACCACGCCATAGGCGTGGACCTCGACGGAGACGGCGACCGGGATATCGTCAGCGCCAAGGGGACTGACAACGGTCTCCAATGGTGGGAGAATGACGGGTCGCAAAACTTTACCGAACATGATTTCGACGCCGGCTCCAGCGATTATTTTCACGTGGATGTGGCGGATATGGATAACGACGGCGATTTGGATGTGCTGGGTGTCTCCTTCACTACCGACAAGGTGAGCATCTGGTTCAATGATGGCAGCCAGACTTTCACCGAAAACTTTTACCAGTCATCCCTGTCCGGCGCTTCGTACGTGAGGGCGGCCGATCTCGACGGTGTCAACGGGATGGACTTCGCGGTGACTGCCCGTAATGGCGATCAGCTCCACACATATTTGGAGGATGGTCAGGGCAGTTGGACGCAGTATGTTGTTGATAATGCCTATGATGGCGCCGAAGTAGTCTACCCGGTGGACCTGGACAACGACGGCGACGCGGATCTGGTCACCATCGCTCGCAACGGCAACGATCTCTCCTGGTGGGAGAATGACGGCAGCGGCGCGAGTTTCACCCAGCATCAGATCAGCACCCTGTCCGGTCCGACCGGACTGACCATTTTCGACTTCGACGAGGACGGCAACCAGGACATCCTCACCTGTATCTACGGCGGCAGCATTGACCTGTGGGAGCTCGACGAACTCGACTTCACCGAGCGCACCATCGACAACAATTTCAGCGAACCGGTCAGCGTGTACGCGGCGGATGTCAACGGCGACGGCTACAAGGACGTCATCGGCGCGGCGCTGCTGGGCGACGAGATCGCCTGGTGGGAGAGCGACGGGACGCTGGATGTCGAGAACTGGACCAAGCACACTGTTGACAACACCTTTACCGAAACCCGCAGCGTGTACGCGGCGGACATGGACGGCGACGGGGACATCGACATCCTCGGCGCGGCCACCGGCGGCAACGAGATTACCTGGTGGGAGAACGACGGCGGGACGGGAACCACCTGGATCGAGCGGACCGTGGACGCCTCCTACAGCATGGCGCGGGCGGTCTTCGCAGCGGATGTCAACGGCGACGGGGATCTGGACATCCTCGGCGCGGGCGGCGGACCCGATGGAGCCGGGTCGGTCACCTGGTGGGAAAATGACGGCACGAATAACGTCGTCAACTGGACCGAACACACCATCGGAACGTCCTTCGGGGAAGCGGGCAGCGTGTACGCCACCGATATCGACGGCGACGGCGATATCGACGTCCTCGGCGGAGCGTGGTACGGCGACGAAATCAAGTGGTGGGAGAATGACGACGGGACCGGAACCTCCTGGACCGGGCATTCCGTGGACGCTGCGTTCGACGGGGTGCGTCACGTCTACGCCACTGACATGGACGGCGACGGCGATGTGGATGTCATGGGCGCGGCGCGCTACGATAACTCCATCACGTGGTGGGAGAACGACGGTACGAATAACGTCGTCAACTGGACCGAACGCACCGTGTCCAGCAGTTTCACCGACGCCCGCGGGGTGCATGCGGCGGATATGAACGGCGACGGGAATGTGGACATCCTCGGCGCGGCCATTACCGACGATGAAATCGCGTGGTGGGCCAACGACGGCACGAACTATGTTGAAAACTGGACCAAGAACACGGTCAGCAATACCTCCAACGGCGCACGCTGTGTCTTCGCGGCGGACATGGATGATGACGGAGACTACGACATCCTCGGCGCCGCGCGGCTGGACAACGCCATCACGCTGTGGGAGAACAACCTGGATAACGGCGGCGCGAACCGGAACCCGAACGCCTTCAGTCTGCTTACTCCCGCAGATGGCGTAACGGTTAACGGTACGACCTCCTTCGTATGGGAGCAGACGTCCGATCCGGATCAGACACAGGTGTCCTATTGGCTGGTTATGGCCACCGATCCGGGTTTCTCGGATGCGGATTCGTTCTATGTGGGAACCGATACGACGGTTACCTTGGAGCCGGGAGCGGACGGGACCATCTACTGGCGTGTCCTCGCTCAGGACGAAAACGGGGGATTGACCTACTCAAACGAGACTTGGTCGGTGACAGCAAACGTCTCCACCCTTACCCTCGACTTCCCAACGGGCGGAGAAACCTTCGTCATCGACCAGATTGTTCCGATCAGCTGGTCCAATGCCACGGCGGGTGAGAACCTGTACATCCGCGTCACGGGCGGGAACTTCATCAACGAAGTGATTGCCACAAGTATCTCGGTCGACTCGGCACCGTACTACTGGAGTATCCCTGACACCCTCAACGGCACGGCAACCATCCCGGCAACGGATTACGTGATTACCATTGAAGAAGCGGGAACCCGGATCACTGCCACCAGCGACGAGTTTGCAATTGAGGACATTCCTATCCTCTTTACCCAGGCGATCGTGCAAGACCAGCACGACTCCACCGGGTTTATTGACGTGGGCGACTTCAACCAAGACGGCTGGCTGGATGTAGTGGCGACCAATCCCGCCGGACTCAGCGGCTATGTGTTTGTCTATACCAACAACGGCGACGGGACCTACACCAGCAACACCATCGCCAGCATGTTGCCGGGTGTCCGGTTTGTGAAAGCGGAGGACCTGGATCAGGACGGCTACCCGGATCTGATCGTGTCCAGTGAGGTGATGTCCGGCTTGAACATCTACCTCAACAATCAGGACATGACCTTCACCGAAGTAGAGCTCTCGGCGGAATACTCCAGTCTCTCCATCGCCACCGGCGATTTCGACGGCGACAGCTACCCGGATATCGTGGCATGTGATCCCAACGAGGGAAGCCTGGACTTGTGGCTGAACGACGGCAGCGGGACGTACACACAAACCACCGTGGATGGCGGCCTGACCATGCCGTACAGCGTGGCTACGGCCGACGTGGATCTGGACGGTAACACCGACATCCTGGTCACCGACATCGGCGACAGTACACTTTACTGGTACTCCCACGCCGGCGGCCAGAGCTTCACCCAGTATGACCTTTTCCAGGAATTGGCTATTGCCAACGCGGTCTGGCCCGATGTGGCGGACCTGGACGGCGACGGGGATATGGACATCACCTTTGCCATTTTGCATAACCAGGGCGGCATTGTCTGGATGGAAAACACCGGCGCGCCCAGTTTCGTGACGCACCCGATCGCCGCGCTTGAGAACCCCTTCTGCACCCGTATCGCCGACCTGAACGATGACGGCCTTCCGGATTTGTATGGTTCACATATGATGGGGGCCGGCGGCAACTGGTTCCAGAACATTGGCGACACCACCTGGGTGATGCACTCGCTGGGCAGCGGGATCATGGGGAGTGCGGTCTGGATGGCCCATGGCGACATGGACAACGACCAGGATCTCGACCTGTTCCTGGGCGACTACTCCGGCGGTATGCTTGAGGGTCAAACGATCTACAGCTACGAGAACGACCTGGACCCGGACAACGCCGCGCCGAACGCGTTTACCATGACCACGCCGACCGACGGCGCGACGGTATCCAGCGACCCGGTCTACTTCGACTGGACGGACAACGGCGACCCGGACGGGCACGACCTGACCTGGACGCTGTACTGGGCGACTACGGAGGATCTGCTGACCGACCCGGACAGCCTGACCTCGCTGACCGCGTCCACCTGCACCCTCCCCCTGGACAGCCTGACCGCCGGCCAGACCTACTACTGGACCGTGCTGGCTTCGGACGGGTACGTGGGCGGACAGACCTGGGCGACCGATACGCTGTCGTTTATGGTGGATACCGGCCCCTTTACACGTCAAAACCTGCTTTCCCTGAACGGCCCTCAGTTTGTCAACACCGGCGACATCGACCTTGACGGCGACCGCGACATTCTCGTCTCGTCGTACGATGCATCCACCGTGTTCGTCTACGTGAACGACGACATGAGCTTCACGCAGGACACGGTGATGCAGAACCTGAACTCGCCCATGCAGGCGCAGGTGATCGACCTGGATATCGACAACAACCCCGATGTGGTGTTCCCGGCGTATTACGGCGGGGAAGGCGGCGAAATCTACCAGGCGATGAGTTACGGCCTGATAAGCGACAACCTGGTATTCAGCGAAGGTTTTGACAACACCATCTACTGGGCGATCTCCCCGACCTTCACCGAGGTGGCCGACATCGATCTGGACGGCGACTGGGATATCGTCAGCAACGCCAGCGGGGAGGATGAGCTGTACTGGTACGAGAACACCGGCGAGGCCAATGGCTTCCCGCAGTACACGCGGCATACGATTGATGACGCGGTGCCAGTGCTGGACGGCGCGGTGGGCGACATTGACGGCGATGGCGACGACGACATCTACGTGGTTGGCAGCGGCCAGGAAGTGGCCCACTGGTACGAGAATCAGGGCGACGGGACCTTCGGCGAGGCGGAGTATGTGGAAACCATACTCACGTCTCCCATCTGGTGCGACCTGGCGGATATCGACCAGGACGGCTACCTCGACGCCATCGTGGCGGATTCCTCCGAAGGCAAGTTGGTCGTACAGTATTTCAGTGCCGGCGGCGGGTATTTTGACTTTGACCAGATGTTGACCTATCTCCCCGGCTCGGGAGTACGCTGGGCGGATGCGGGCGATTTGGACGGCGACGGCGATGTGGACCTGGCCGCCATCTGGGCTGAAATGGACAGCGTGGTCTGGTACGAGAATGACGGCAGCCCGGACCCCAACTTCACTACCAACGGCCTGGGGATTGTGACCGATCCCGCCAGCCTGGTGATGGATGATATTGACAGCGACGGCGACAACGACATCCTTGTGGGCACACACTCGGGCGGCAGCGTGGTCCTGTTCGAGAACAATCTCGATCCGGTCAATGGTGCGCCGCCGTCGGTCGTCGACCTCTGGGAACCGTCCAACGGCGCCACCGAAACCACCAGCCCGGTGGAGTTCGCCTGGAGCCCGGCTTGGGATGCGGACGACGAACAGCCCTCGTATACCCTGTATTACTCCCCGGCGGCCACCTTCAGCTATGCGTTAGGGTATAGCGGCGTCGGCCCGGATACCACGGCATCTCTCGATCATCTCACCAACGGAACCTATTACTGGAAGATCGTGTCGGAAGATCCCAGCGGGGATGTGCAAAGGTCCAGCCGGATCTTCAGCTTCGACCTGGATGTGGCGCATTTCACGGCGGATACCCTGTTCACCGGTGGAGCTTACAAGAACCTGGTCGGTCTGGACGAGGACGGCAATGGCGACATGGATGTCCTGACCACGGACTATTACGGCCATGACGTCGACTGGAACATGAACACCGGCGGCACATTCACAACAGAACAGGTCGCTGCGTTGTCCAACGCCTACTGTGTGGATGCGGCCGACTTTGACAACGATGGCGACATTGATGTAGTCGCCGGGCGAGGACCGAATGCCGGCTTGTACTATTATCAGAACAACGGCGACGACACCTACACCTCCACGGAAGTGAGCACCTCGAACACATTCGAGTGCGTATTCCATGATGTGGATGCGGATGGTGTAATGGATATCCTGGCCACGCACAACGGCACACTGATGCAGTATTCGTCAGATGGCGGGGGCGGTTTCACTTCCACCATGCTCGGCGACAACTCGGCGTATGGCGTTGATATCGGCGACTTCGACCGGGACGGACTTTCGGAAATCGTCACCTCCGGCGGCTCCGGTGCGATGAATCTGACCTTCTACGACCAGGAGTCGCCCGGCGTCTTCAACTCGTGGGCGGTCTGCGACACCTTCACAAGCGGAATGGACATCGCCGGCGCCGATTTCAATGGCGACGGCAATACGGATATGGCGGCAGTGTCGTCAACCGCCGGCTTCGGTTTGTTCGCGTTCATCCATGGTGGCATGGAATCCTGGACGCCGGTAGCTGTGGACACCGACCTCACCGGCTGGCAGGTGCATACCGGTCTGATCAACGATGATGCGTATCCGGACATAGTCGCGACAAGTTACAATGACGACGAGGTCGCGGTCTACATCAACGATGGTACCGGCCAGGGGTGGACTAAAGAGCTGCTGGGCACTCCTAACGATCCCCAGGGCTTTGACCTGGTTGACTGGAACGGCGACGGTGCGCTTGACGTCCTGGTGGCAGTGGAAACCGGCAATGCCGTCATCGTTTATCTGAACAGTTATCCCGCACCTCCCGAGCAGGCGCCGGACGCCCCGACCTTAAGCTATCCTTCCAGCGGGGAAACGATCGGCTACCCCGACGTGGAATTGCAGTGGTACTCAACCTCCGACCCGCAGGGGCAGGAAGTCGATTATACCGTGATCTGGGCCGACGACGCCGACTTCACGTCTGGAGTGGAGTATGCGGATCAGATTCTCGAGACCCGGTACACGCTCAACGATCTGGAAGATTTTCAAACGTATTACTGGAAGGTGCGCGCGGTCGACACCGACGGCTACTGGAGCGAATCGGAAGTCTGGTCGTTCAGCACCGACTTCGAGCAGGGGGTTACACTCGAGCAGGTGACCGTGGGAACCGGCGCAACGATCTCCGGCGCGCACCCGTTTGACATGGACAACGACGGCGACATGGATGTGGTGGCGATCGGTGAAAGCGACCTGTCGCTGACGTGGTACGAAAACGACGGCGCCTACAACTACACCGCAAACACGGTGGACTTCCTCAACGGGACCAACGTGTGGGCGGATGACATCGACGGCGACGGGGACGGCGACATCGCGGTCACTTCCTATACCGATAACCTCATCGCCTGGTACGAGCAGACATCGCCGGGCGTCTTCACCAGCCACACCCTGGCCAGCCGCAGCAATGCACAATGGGTGAAGATCATTGACGTGGATGAGGACAGCGACCTGGATATTGTCGCTTCCTTCGAGTCTGCCGAGGGCATCTTCTGGTACGAGAACGACGGCGCTTCGCCGCCGGGGTTCACCGAGTATCAGATTAGCAATGTGGGCGACGTGCAGGGACCGTGGGACGCCGAAGCGGTGGACCTGGACAACGCCGGGGGCGTGGATGTCATCGTTCCGGACTACCTCGGTGATGAGTTGGGCTGGTATCAGAACGACGATACGGAGGACTTCGGCTATACTTCGCTGGGGACCTATCCCGGCCCGCGCAGCGTGGCGGTGGCGGATTTCAACGGTGACACCAACAAAGACATCGTGGTCGCCTGCCAGGGAACCTATCCCGACTACAACGACGGGCAGATGACCTGGCTGGAGGACGACGGTGGCCTGGGTTTCGATGACTCCCACCGGATCGGTTCCTATGCTTTCACGTCGGTCAGTGTGGGTGACTTTGACAACGACGGCGACATGGATATCGCCGGCGGAAGCGTGGAAGACTTCATCTTCGGCTGGTTCGAGAATACCGGCGCAGGCGTCATGGCCTGGCATGAAGTGTTCTACGGCGAAGGTTGCACGGAAATACGGGTCGCCGATGAAGACGGCGATGCGGACGAAGACATCCTGGTCGTCACCAACAGCAGCATCTACTGGTACCTTCAGGGCGGAATCAGCAATCAACCGCCCGAATCGTTCTCATTGGTCTCACCCGGGCCTCAGTACCTGACGGACATGTCTACAGTGGATGTAAGCTGGGAAGCGGCGATTGATCCGGACGGAGATCCGGTAACATACACCCTGCTGTGGTCGCCGGCGTCCGATTTCGGTATGTCGGTGGACTCCTTGTACGATCTGAGCAGCACTTCCGGGATAATTGAAGGCCTTTGGGATCGCCAGATGTGGAGCTGGAAGGTGCGGGCTTACGATACCAACGGCGCAGGCACGGAATCCGACACCTACCACCAGTTCTACATGAACCAGTCGGGCGTCTGGGGCGGCGGCAGCACAATCCTGACCGACAGCTTGACCGGGGCCAACTCGGTGCGGGCAGGCGACTTCGACAACGACGGCGATGAGGATATCGTCGCCACAGGTGCGAGCGCCGGCCTGTATTATTATGAAAACGTCTCCGGCGTGTACGAAACACCGGTGGAGATTTACAACCCGGTGGCTCCGGTGGACGGTCTGTCGGTGGCCGACATCAACGGCGACGGCTGGCTGGATGTGCTGATTGTCGTGCAGGGAACGCAGGGAGCGGGAGCGGTGCTCTGGTTCGAGGGCGACGGCTCCGGGTTCACACAGCATACCATCTCATCAACCCTCAACTACCCGTACGAAACACGGGCGGCGGACCTGGACGGCGATGGCGACCTCGACGTGGTGGTGACCGTCAACGGCTACCCCAATGCAGACACCGACGGAGAACTGGTCTGGTTTGACAATGAAGAGGGGACAGGCCTGAGCTGGGCCACGCAGACCATTGACGCCACGCTGGAAGGCGCGGCAGGTCTCGCATTGGCCGACTTCGACGGCGACGGCGATACGGATATCGCGGCCACAGGTGAAACGAACAACGATCTGCGGTGGTACGAAAACAACGGCGGGGGCTCGTTCACCTCCACCGCCATCATGACCCAGTTGAACAAACCCTTCCGCATGTGGCCGGGCGACATAGACGGCGACGGCGACATGGACTTCGCCATCGTTGCCTATCAGGACAGCGAGCTTGGCTGGTTCCAGAACGACGGGACCGGGACCTTCAGTTACAACTTCATCGACGATGCCCTGTCGAATGCGCACGCGGTATATGGCGGCGATACGGACATGGACGGTGATATCGATCTGTTCACCGTGGCTAACACCGGAAACCTGATCGTCCTTTATAACAATGATGGAACAATGAACTTCAGCCGGGTTGTACACGACGCATTCAGCCTGTTGCCGGAAGACGTCTACCTGCACGATTTGGACGGGGACGGCGACCTGGACTACCTCGCCGCGGCGGAGGGCGAGCACAACGTGCAACTCTGGTACAGCGACGCCAGCGATTACCTGCCCACAGCGTTTGACCTGACCTATCCCCTGGCGGGCGAAGTGATCCAGGAAACCTCGACCTGGCTGTATTGGAACCCCTCAACCGATCCCATGGGCAACCCGCTGAACTATCGTGTTGAGTGGGATACGGATCCCGGGTTCGGTTCCGCCAATGTCCGGTACACGCCTGATGATTCACTCTTCATTACCGGGCTGGATGACGACAGCCTGTACTACTGGACCGTTACCGCGATTACGGATAACGACCTGGAAACCGCAGCCAACAGCGACGAGAGCTTCTCGCTGAACCTGCCCAACGAGCCGAGAGGGCGCACATCATCGTTCGAAACCAGTGTCGTCGGCAACTTCAGCAATGCCAGCGATATCCTGTCCCACGACATTGATCAGGACGGCGATCTCGATATCATCGCGGTCAGCGCCACGGACAACACCGTGGGCTGGTTCGAGTACGATGACCAGGCGCAGTCCTACACCTATCACCAGCTTGACGCTTCGATGACCGGCGCGACAGTGATCCGGCTGGGCGACATCAGCGAAGACGGCATTCTGGATATCCTGGTCGGCGGCAGCGGCACGCCTGCGTTCAAGGCGTATGTCAACCACGGCGACGGGACCTTTACCGGGGTGGATGTCAACGAGGTCCCCGGCCCGATCACCGATTTCACTGTTGGCTACTACAACGACGATACCAGCATTCAGCTCGTCGTCGGCAATTCGGATGATTCCCTGTTCTTCGTCGGGGACAACGTGCAGTTCATCCACGCCGACTGGCCGGTGGATGACGTTGAGGTGTTCGACTTCAACCAGGACGGGTTGCTGGATATTGTCTGCAGCGGTCAGGCCGATGGTGGAGAGCCAAGTCTCTGGTGGCTGGAAGGGACCGGCGCGGAGATGATCGCACACGGCATCGACTATACCCGCAGCAATGTGCCGGATGTGGAACCGCTTAAGATTGATGGCTCTACAGACTGGCACCTGGCGGCGACGGATCCTGCGTCCAATGTCGTGACCTGGTACGAGAACAACGGCAGCATGACCTTCACCTATCATCAAACAATGGGTGGAGGAACGGGGTACTCAAACGTTGCAGTAGCTGATTTCGACAGGGATGGCGACAGCGATATCCTGCGGAACCGGACAGATGTGCTGTCCTACGTCGACAATATGGATGGAACGTTGTCCCTGATTACAACTCGCACGGTGAGTAGTGTCAACACCGATGGCGTGTTCGACGTGGTCGACCTGAACGATGACGGTTTCAAGGATGTTGTGTCGTTTGATGCGTCCACCGGCGAGATCAAGCAGTCCCTCAACTCGTCGTACTTCAAGCTGACCTCACCGCCGACCGGCGCCTGGTCTGATGGGGCTTCGGTAGCGCTGGAATGGGAAGAGGTCACGGATCCTGATGCACTGGACAACATCACGTATCGTGTGAAATGGGCGACAAACACCGCATTTACGTTGAACGCGGATTCCATGGATGTACAGGATACCACGGCGGTTCTGAACAACCTGACCAACTTGACCACCTGGTTCTGGACGGTTACGGCGATGGACCAGAACGGTAACAGGCTTGAGCCGGCGTCGTTGAAGTACGTCTTCGTGCGTGATCTGGAATACTCCGGCCGTCCCACCTTCCCGAACGGGGAAGTGAGTGTGGACAACGCACTGAACAACCCGTCGGATGGTGTCAAGGCCGACTTCAAGGGTGACGGCGACCTGGACATGGCGGTAGCCTGGAACGGGTCCAATACCATTCGCTACTACGACAACGATGGAACCGGCAGCTTCACCGCATCCGATATCACCACCAGCTTGACCGATGTGCAGGCGCTGGCGGCGGCGGACATCAACAGGGACGGTCGTCTGGATCTGGTCGCAGCCTGCTCCAACACCAGCTTCGGTCAGGATCATATCGTCTGGTACAAGAATATGGGTGGTGACCCGTTGACATGGACAGAGTACCTCGTGGAGGACGGCTTCCCGGAGGTGTACTCGGTCCGTGTGGCCGACATGAACGGGGACGGGTATCCCGACATCGTAGCAACGTCCAGGACGTCCGGCGAAATCGGCTGGTTCGAGCACAACCAGAGCGTTACGCCCAGCTTCACCTACCATGCGCTGGCGACCCTGGCGGATGCCTACAGCCTGGCGCTGAATGATATCGACGGGGATGGTGATATGGATGTGCTGGCGGGCGCGTATAGTGCAACCGGCACAGTTAACTGGTACGAGAACAACGGCGCCGGCAGCTTCACCGGACATACGGTGAGCAGCGCCAACAACTACACCCGGCATGTCTTCATCGCGGACGTGGACGGCGACGGCAACAAGGATCTGCTGACCACCTCGGAGGGCGACGGCAACATCAAGTGGTGGATGAGCGACGGAGCGACCCCGCCGATCTTCTCCAACGGTGTCGCCATCACGACCGGCTTCACCGAAGCCACCGATGTCAAGGCGTTTGACTTTGACGCAGACGGCGATGTGGACATCCTCGGCGCGGCGCAGGCAACCGGCGAAATCCGCTGGTGGGAGAACGACGGCAGCCCGGCGCCCAGCTTTACCATGCGCAGCATTGCCACGTTAACCGGCGCAGCGGATATTGTTCCGGGCGATTTCGATCTTGACGCCGATGCGGACATTGTCGGCCTCGGGTTCGAGGGCAACGCGGTCTCCTTCTGGGAGAACGTGCCCACGCTGCAGTTCGATCCGCCCAACGCCTTCAGCCTGTTGTCGCCTGCAAATGGGGATACGACCGAAGAGCACCATGCTGAACTGAGCTGGGAAGCCAACGGTGATCCCGATTCGCCTGATCCCCTGTATTGGGTGTACTGGTCCACCGATGTGAACATGCAGACGGGTGTGGATTCGGCGCTGACTGCCGCGCCGCGCTTTGTCATCGAGAATCTTTCCGACAACACTACCTACTACTGGGAAGTGCGTGCGTTTGATACGGATGGCAACGACACCTGGTCGACACAAACCTTTGAACTCTATGTGGACGTACCGGATGCCCCCCGTGGTCCGACGGAACAATGGGCCGTGGAGCTGATCGATAATGCGGGAATTGACTACAACGGCGTTCTTCCGGTCGACATCGATTACGACGGTGACCTGGACTTGGTTGTCGGTCATGACGCCGGCGAAAACTACAAGCTGCACTGGTACAACCAATTGAACGATGGCTCCTACACCAATCAGGTTGTGACGGGCAGTAACAGCCTCGGCGGTGTACACGACATTGCGGCCGGCGATATAGACGGCGACGGCAACGTAGATCTGGTCGTGGCCGACAGCACCCATACAGATGCCTCAGTGATGACGTTCTTCGGGGATGGTGCGGGCAACTTCGTGAGCGAAAATGTATCCGATGCCCTATACGCGGCGGTGGATGTGGAGCTGGGCGACTTCGATCTCGACGGTGACCTGGACATCATGTCGATTGATGGGGAAGGCGGTGTTGTCTATCTCCACAGCAATGAAGGCGGATCCCCCACCGAGTACCTCGAGCAGCAGATCATCACCGGCCTGACCTCGCCGCACGGCCTCGCTGTCGGCGATCTGGATCAGGACGGCGACTGGGATCTGGTGCTCCAGAGCGGCAGCGAGCTGCTGGCGTACGAAAACCAGATGCAAAGCGGCTTCGGCTGGACCGAGCACACGGTTTACAATCCGCATGCGGATGCGCGCGGCGTACAGGTCGTTGATGTGGACGGCGACGG
Source organism: uncultured bacterium (assembly GCA_964648415.1). Taxonomy (GTDB): domain Bacteria; phylum Electryoneota; class Electryoneia; order Electryoneales; family Electryoneaceae. The sequence goes on from CAZYOC010000022.1 coordinate 21,577, forward strand.
CGACAACGACATCCTGGCGGCCTCCTACAGCGGAGGTTACCACAGGTGGTTGGAGAATACGGGCAACTGGTCCTTCAGTGACTACCTCTTCGACAATACCATCTCCTACCCGGTCGCCATGGGCGGGGCGGATATGGATGAAGACGGCGATCTGGACCTCTACACCGCTACGGATGTTTCCGGTGATCCCTATGTGGTTTACGACAACGACGGTTCGCAGAACTTCAGTACCGTCGAGCTGGGCGCCGCTCCCGCCGCCAACACCACCTCGATGAAAGCGGCGGATGTGGACGGCGACGGTGATGTTGACTTCGCCGTGTCGCTGTTCAGCGATGGCGTCTATCGTGTCGAGCAGAAGTATCCCTTCAACCTGCTGGGGCCGGCCGACGGCACAATCATGACCACGACTGAACTGACCTGGCAGACAGTGACCGATCCCGACCCGGATCAGACCATCGAGTACCAGCTCCTGTACACGAACGATCCGACCTGGCAGAGCAATGTGTCCAGCACGCTGGTCAACGATACAGTCTATACCTTTAATAACTGGGTGGAAGGCGATACAACGTATTGGACCGTGATCGCGCGTGACGCCAGCCTCGAGCATACCCTGGCGGCGTCCGATACCTTCTCCTTCATCTTCGAGAACATGGATTCACCCAACTCCTTCAGCCTGCTGGGACCGGCGGACGGCGACACCTTCGCCACGCGCGAGGTGACCTTGAGCTGGGAAGAGACCACAGATCCCGACGCGGGCGATTCGGTGGAAGTCTATATCGTGCAGTGGTCCACCGATCCGACCTTCGCCACCGGCCTGAATCAGGCGACCACGGACAACGACAGCTTCAAGGTCCGCGGCCTGAGGGACGGCGTCACCTACAGCTGGCGTGTCCGCGCCATGGATACCTACGGCAACGTCACCCAGTCGGTGGAGACCTGGACGTTTGACGTGGAGCTGGACGAGCCGCCGTTCGGCAGCGAAACCATCTGGACCCGCAGCACCATCGACAACAATAATGTCGAGTTTGCCGACATGCTGCCGTTTGACGAGTCCGACGACGGCGACATCGACATCCTCGGCGCAGCCGGTCTGGATGATTACTACAAGGCGCATGTGTTTGCCAATGCGGCCGGAAGCTGGACCGACAACGGGCTTGACGGGTCCAACTCACTCAACTCGCAGCCGGTGTTCGCCAAGGGCGACTTCAACAACGATCTGCTGGAAGACCTTGTACTGATCGGCAGCTCCGACGGCGTTGTCATGCTGTACCTGCAGGAAGCAGGCGGTACTTACCAGCAGGTATCGGTCTCAGAGGACTACCTGGATCTTACGGCAGTGACCACAGGCGATTTCAACCTGGACGGTGCGCTGGATATCGTGGTCGCCTCCACCATGGACGACAGCCTCGTGTTCTTCTTGGGCGACGGGCAGACCCCGCCCGAGTTTACCACGTTCAGCATTCTGTCGCCCTACACCAGCCCATACGCCCTCGATGGCGGAGATATGGACGGGGATGGCGACCTGGACCTGGTGGTGGGCGCAACGAATGCCGTTGGCTGGGTGGAGAACGCCGGTTTCGACGCGGGAGCGGTCTGGACACAGCATGATCTCCAGAATCCCTTTAACTACGCCCGTGATGTCAAGGTCGCGGATATGGACGACGACGGCGACCTGGATGTAGTGGCGGTCAACGACGACGCCACCGGGTTCGTCGCCTGGTACGAGAACGACGGCTCGGGGAATGTCGCAGCGACCCATACGTTGCCGGGCAACATGGACGGTATCAAGCAGGTCTGGGTGGCGGACTACGACGAGGACGGCGACCTGGATATCCTGGCGCCCGCCTTCAGCGACGGCAATTTCCTGATCTACAACAACGATGGCGCTCAGACCTTCACCGCAGATACTCTCGACGCCACTTTGGGCAACGCCCGCGCCATGATTACCGGCGACTTCAATGGCGACGGCTGGTACGACATCGCCGGCGCGGACCAGTATACGGGGCTGTACCAGTACATCCAGGCTTCGCGCTTCTACACGCAGAGCCCCGGCTGGGCCGACTCGGTCAACACCCTCCAGCCCACCGTGGCCTGGGAACCGGTGCTGGAAACCGATCCCGACGATTCCGTCTACTACGAAATCTACTACTCGCTCAACGATCCGGCATTCGCCAGTCCGGAATGGGTCACTCCGCTCTACGACACCACGTACACCTTTGACTACGGCACTCTGACCGACGGCGATGACGTGTACTGGTACGTGGAAGCGTACGACACCCAGGGCAACGAGATCGCCTCCGACACCAGCCTGTTCGTGGTCAACCTGCCGGTGACCTTCGCCGAGCATGAGATCTACCTGAGCGAGTTGAGCGCGGAAGCACTGGGTCGCGGTGACATCGACCTCGATGGCGACGAAGATGTGCTGATCCACGACACCATCGGCAACCAGTTGATCGCCAAACTGAACGACGGGACCGGGACATTCACCTCGTCGACCCTGCTGACCAACTTCACCGACGCGGCTTTCCAGTTCGAGATCGCCGACCTTGACGGCGATGAGGATATGGATATCGCCTATGCGTATAACGGGACCATTTACATCACCGAGAACCAGGGCGACATGATCTTTGACACGCCCTGGGCGGCGCTCGCGGTGACCGGCCTGAACGCGTTCGAAGTGTTTGACTACCAGGACGACGGCGACATGGACTTCGCCGCGGTGGGCGCGAACACCACACGAATAGGCGTCAGCGACGGCCAGGGCGGCATCACGGGCGAGATCCTCTCGGACGCCATGGGCGGCGCGGATATTGCCGTCGCCGACATGAACAACGACGGCTTGATGGATCTGGTGGTCGCCGACGACAGCAACAACAACATTACAGTCTGGGAATACTCGGACGGCTCCGGCTACACGACCTCAATAGAACTGGCGACAGTGACCGGACCGGCGGTGATCGATGTGGTCGACCTCAACGGCGACATGTACAACGATGTACTGGTCGGCGGCGACGCCGGACTCCAGGTGGCCTGGCTGATCGAACCGGGTTACTACCAGGCTTCGGCTGTTGACGCGTCCTACACCGGCATCACCGGTGTCAAGGCGCTCGACATCGACTGGGACGGCAATGTCGATATCGCTACCTCCAGCGGCGACGGCAACGATGTCTCCTTCTGGATGAACGACGGCGATGCAGGCTTCAGCCGTCAACCGGTGAATGGGTACTATGGTAACCCGATCGGCCTCGACTGGGCCGACTTCGACGGCGACTTCATGCCGGATCTGCTGGTCATGGACGGCAACAGCACCACGGTGAACTGGTACGAGAACCTGATCGACACGCCGGTGTCGCCGAACACGCCGGACGCGCCGTTGCTGACCACGCCCGCCATGGACGCCACAGTCGAAGAGATGGCAGTGGTCCTCCAGTGGGACGAGCCGGCTGATCCCGACGAAACCGACCGGCTGTATTACTTCGTCAAGTGGGCAGAGGATCCGACACTGTCGGTCAATGCCGATTCGTTCCTGACCTACTGGCCGCACCACAAGCTGGCCGACCTGACCAACAACCAGGATTATTACTGGGCGGTCAAGGCGAGGGATGTCAACACCACGGGAACCTGGTCCGATACGTCGCACTTCCTGGTCAACTACAACAATCCGCCGCAGGCGTTCACGCTGCTGACACCGGAGAACGGCGTCACACTGAATACCGCTGATACGACGTTGACCTGGGAAGAGGCGGTGGATGACATGCCGCCGGATGACAACGTAACCTACACCCTCTGGCTGGCGACCAACGCCCTGTTCACGGAAAACGTGCGGACATTCGCCACCGACGCCACCGAGTATTACGTGGACGGCCTGACCGACAACACCACGTGGCACTGGAAGGTGCTGGCGACGGACACCTGGGGCGCGGAGACCTGGTCCACGGATACCTGGAGTTTCGATACCAGCATCCCGGATTACCCACGTGGACTGGAAGTGGAACTGGTGCTGGAGGGAACCATTCTCAGCGGCCTGACCAACGCCCGAGATCTGAAACCGGTCGACTTCGACGATGACGGGGATATGGATTTCTTGGTCTGCGGCGACGCGTACGGCAACCTGACCTGGCTGGAAAATGACGGTTCCAACAACTTTACAGAAAACACCATCGCAGAAGGGTATGCGGGTGTCAACGACATCATCGTCGCCGACCTGGACAACGACGGCGACCTGGATGTTGCCGCCGTCACCAACACCGACTACATAAGCTGGTTCGAGAACGACGGCTCTTTCAGCTTTACCCGGCACGACCTCGCTACAGATTTCACAGCACCAAGCCACATTGCTGTTGGCGATCTGGACAACGACGGCGATATGGATCTGGTAGCCGGCGCCTACACTGCATGGGGCAGAATCTACGAGAACCTGGGCGAAGGCGCGTTCTCCGAACACCATCAGGGACCGGGTCTGGTCGGCGCGATCGAGATTGCCGATGTCAACAACGACGGCGTGCGCGACATTGTCTATCAGCATGGCGGCAATCCGGGGAGAGTGGACTGGCGTGAGGTTCCTGATGGCGATTTCGACGCGATTGTCACCCATGCCGTGTCCGATGAAGTGATAGGCGCGGCCGATGTGATGGTGGGCGACATCAATGGCGACGGCTGGCGTGACTTCGTCGTTCCCATCAGCGATCCGCAGAACAAGGTCGTCTGGTTCGAGAACGTGAATGCGGAATCTTATGTCGAGACCGACGTTGCGCTCAGCACCGGCCTCGCCTGGAATGGTGAACTGGCCGACATGGACCTCGACGGCGACCTGGACATCATCGTATCCGGTGCGCAGGACGGCGACATGGTCTGGTACTCGAATGATGCCGGAACCGGGACGGCCTGGACGGCGCACGAATTCGTGAACGGCCTTGCTCTCGCTTCCGCCATGCGAGCCGTCGACCTGACAGGGGATCGAGCCCCGGACATTGTCGGCATGGATTACTCCGGCGACGAAGTTATGTGGTGGTCCAACACCGCACCCTTCGCCCTGGCAACACCGGATACCGAGTTTGTCATGCTGGTAGACGAAGACACCACCTTCACCTGGGAAACGGTCCTCGATCACGACCCGGGCGATGAGATCTCCTACACCTTCGTGTACAGCCTGGACGAAACCTTCGAAACCGCCGATTCAGTGGAAGCGCTTTCAGATACGTTCTACACGGCGACGGCGGGAACCTTTGCTGACGATCAAACCTACTATTGGTACGTACGCGCGGCAGACACCAACACGAATGGCCTGTTGAGTGAAGAAGAGTGGTGGTTCGACACCGACTTCTCCGAACCCCCAGCAGAGTTTACCCTGAACCTGCCGACCGATGAGGACACCGTACATGCCGACACGGTGGAGGTGAGCTGGTTCCGGGCCATCGACCCCGACCCGGCGGACGATACCCTGAACTATGTCGTGTACTGGGCCGAAGATCCCACCTTCAGCGAAGTCTACTTCGACTCTGCCGTGGGCAACGACACTACTCTTGTTTTGCGCAACCTCAAGGACGATCGCCCGTATTATTGGATGGTCATTGCAGAGGACAGCAACACCGACGGTACAGCTTCAGCGGATACATTCAGCTTCGATGTATATATCTATGATGAGCCGGACTCCTTCAACCTCGCAACGCCGCTGGATGAGGACACGTTGTATGCTGACAGCGCCGTGGTTACATGGGACACGGCGCTCGAGACCGACCCGGGCGATTCGGTGATCTACTGGATCTACTGGGGCCTCGATCCGGCGTTTGAACCGGAGTCCTACGATTCGGTGAGCACGGAAGACACGACGACCGTTTTGCATGATCTGCTCGACGACAGCACCTACTACTGGAAGGTCTGGGCGC
>CAZYOC010000023.1:0-27044 GCA_964648415.1 uncultured bacterium
GTATAGTAAAGCGCATGCCGGCGATAAATAGTCCGGATATGCTAATCCGGGGGCAAGCACGACAGGACTGCTCAGGTACGCATCTGTGAAAATGCTTTGCGGGTTACCAGGACAGGCCAAGCTTGCCGCCCGGGGTAGCTATTGGTCAAACAACGTACCTGGACGATCTCCCGTTCCATTTGCTATCTCCTTGTTTCTTCATATATTCCTTCCCGCCGGCCTAATGGCCTGAAGCTTGCATCTTTCCTTGAAGATTTCTTTGAGCAGGCCAGCACCTTTTGCCCTATGGCGAACCACTTCAACATAGCGCTGCGGCGTACGAGCTCGATCGGGGGGGGAATTGTTTTTCTTCTCCTGCTGTATGTCTCTCTCGCCGGGGCGCAGCCCCAGCCGGCCTGGGTGGATCACCTGCCGGTGCATTCTGCTCCCGCCGGCGAGCCCCTCCTCATTACTGCTGACCTCAAGGGCGACGTCTACATCGACCAGGTCGCCGAAGCCCGTGTCTGGTATACAGAGCATGGCTACGAGTACTACGATTTCGTGTCCATGTACCCGGTGTCGCGGGAGTATTCCGCGCACATTCCACTGGACCGGCTCGCCGCCGACCGGATCGACTATTTCATCGAATTCGTGATGGTCGATGGCGCCACGATCACCTATCCACGTGAAAATCCGGACATCCACCCCATCGAGGTGGTGGTCGAGGGCGCAACCGGCGCGGGTCAGGCCGCCCGGCCAATCGTCATCCTCAGCCCGGAACCCGGCTCCATCTGGCGGTCGGGTGAGGTGCAGGTGGTTATCTCCATCAACCAGGATGTGCGGCAGATGCACCCCGACGCCCTGGTGGTTCGCGTGGACGGGAAAAACCGGACCGGCGCGCTGACAGTCAGCCGTGACATGATCATCGGGACTCTGACCGGCCTGAAGGGCGGCGAACACCGCATCGACCTGATGCTGGCGAACAGCGACGGATTCGAACGTGTTGAAAGCTGGACGTTCAAAATCATCCTGCCCAAGATCATCAAAGGACGCCAGCAGGAATTCATCCACGGTGATCTGAGATTCTCCGGTATCCGTCAGAATGTGAACGATCAGGATCTGGGAGTGGCGCAGGAAATGGTGCGCTTGCGGGGAGCGTACAAATCCTGGACCTACGAAGCCAAGGGACGGTTCAGCAGCCAGGAAAATCGTCGCCTCCAGCCCCAGAACAACTACCTCGCCACCATCGCCAACCCCTGGATGCGGCTGAATGTGGGCGATGTGAACCCGCGTTACAACCGATTGGTTCTTAATGGCCGCCGGGTACGAGGCGTAGAGTTGCAGCTCGACTTGAAGTATTTCAAGTTCCAGGCCATTCACGGCGACATGCGGCGGGCGATTGATTCCAAGGTCTTGAGTATTGATTCCACACAGATCGACAACGACCCGCTCAACCCGCTCTACCAAGTCGATTCTACCTTCCAGCGAGGTTCCTACCGGCGCTGGATCAACGCGTTCCACTACAGCCTGGGCAACCCCGACTTCCTGATGATGGGCTTCACCCTGATGAAGGCCAAGGATGACCTGCATTCCATCAATAACGGCCCGGCCTCGAAAGACAATCTGGCGTCAGGGTACGATTTGCAGCTCTACCTGGACAAAAAACGAATCAGTCTGTACGCCGAATCCGGGTTGTCTCTTTACAACGCCGATACACGTCCCGGTGCGATGAATCAATACGATCAATACGCCGGCTATATCGTAATCAACCAGTATTTCTCGCCGCTCCCCACCGACACCAGCGGCAACCTGGAAGACGTGGTCGCTTCGATGGTGGAGCAGTCGCTCTCGTACAGAACCGAACTGCGCCTGCAATACTTCAACAATGACTTGAGGTTTGGCCTGACCAAAGTCAACCGCGCCTACCGCAGCCTGGGCGTCTCCGGCCTGCGATACGATACCCGGGGCTGGTCGGTGCGAGACCGGATCCGGCTGTTCCGAGGCTTCCTGTCCCTCAACCTGGGGTATGAAGCCAGCCACGACAACCTGCTGGGCAAATCGGACGTCACCACGCAAAACCGGCGCACCGAAGTAGGCTTCAGTCTGCGCCGGTTCTGGTACGCGCCCAACACGAGTTTCACCTGGCGGCGCATCCTGAACGAGAATGACGGCAAGCAGAAAACCCTTGTCAGCGGCGATCTTCTGGAGAATCCGATCTACACCGTCATCGATCAACGCATCCTCAACACAACGAACACCTTTACCCTGTTGCTGCATCGACGGGTATCGCTGCTGGGGCATGAACATGATGTATCGTACAACTTGACACTGTCCGGGCGGGACGACGAATACAATTCATTTGGCGAGGCCGGCCAACGGCTGCATACTCTTTCGCTGAACACGTACTTCCCGGGCGGCATCACCAGCAACCTTTACTTCGCCACTGCGGATCAGACCATCGGGGAAGGGCTGACGGATTTCTCTTCAAAAACGGTGAGCGCACGCGTCGAGTATTCCATGCTCAACGGGAATTTGATGCCTTTCGTCAACGGCTCCCTCAACTTCGGGAAGGGCGACATCATGTATTCGCCCCTGTCGCCCGAAGAACAGTACCGGTTGTCCGGCGCCGACCTGACCGACCCCGAGGTTATCGCTGCAATCGACACGCTGACCCTGACCACCGCGAGAAAGGCGATCACCGACGTGGTGATGATTGATTACACCCTGGGAGTGAGCTGGGAATTTCTGCGGAATCACAGGTTAAGCGGAAGTCTCGGGTTCACCCATTACCTCGACAACAGCAAACTGCAATACTGGAACGGGGCGGAATTCCCCAACGACCAGGTGTGGATCACCAACTCAAGCGACACTGTCCGCATCACCTTCCAGCAACCCAACGCCGTTCGGAAACAGAGGAATGATTTCAGTTTCCGGATCAACTATGCGTTCCGGTTTTAGCCCGGATATTGCACGAGCATGGTTCTTCACTATGATAAAACCATGATATGAGCTCAGTTCAGACGTATGGCCCGATACGCTCGCTGCAATGCTTTTTACTGCAACGGCTGGATGTAATGCACTCGCAGGCAGCCATCCCGTGATGAGCTTGTCGGGAGTGTCCATACGAATGCTTAAAAGAAATGCTCCATGATGTCATCTCCAGCGCACTCTAACAAGACATGATTTTCAAGCATCCATCTTTCCCGGCCTGCTCTACCACGTTCACCGCAGATTCGTCCGGCGTTATCCATCGCTGATTGTGATTTCAGATCGCCCGCAAGCGCACAGCAAACCGGGCCATGCTACTTGTATCGTGAAATATCCGGGCTAATCCTCAACAAACTCCACACGGATTCCCGCGGCGTCGTAATCCCCCCAGATGAAGCCGGTGTACGTTTTTCCATTGTCAAAATCTTCATTCTCGATGCGCTTCAACATGTTGCTTGTGTTGGCCTCCATGATGTAGACAGAATGCAGCGGTGTGACATCACCGGGAAAAACCATGGGGACACTGAGGACGCCGTATCGCAACGTAGTCACCGTAAGACTGTCATCGATGATCGCTTCGAGCACCAATGAATCCGGAATCAGGTTGAAGAAACGCACCTGGGTCATGTCCGGACGCGGATAGGGCTGATCGGGCATCAGGTAGGTCGTGAACTGACGCTGTTCGCTGAAGTCTTCATAGATCACGATGAGGTTGTCCGGGTCGTCCCGCAACGGTTGATCGAGCACCGTTGCGTTGACGCCGCCGGCCTCCGAGCGCAACTGCAACTCCACCGTATCCGATTCGTCCAGCACCGTCACCTCGGTGAATTCTCCCGGCAGCAGACCATCCACGACCTGCTCGCCATTGACGTCCACCGTGACCGCGTCCGATCCCACGACGAAGTTGCCGAACTCCAACCGGCGGGTTCCGGCGGGATCGCCGCCATCCTCCGAAGGGTCCAAGCCACTGGTGCATCCCATGCTGAGCAGGAGAACCGTGAGCAACAAGAAGAATCCAGGGAAGCGTATTTTCTCGGGCATGATCCACTCCTGACATCGGATGAGGTCACCGTCCGGGTGGCAACGGAGGCGCGCACATCGTTGTTGCGGGGAGGAGTAATATACTCGCCTCCGTGGGGGAGGACAAGCGATAAGCGCTTACGCCGGTTCCAGATCCACCCGCCCGGTCTGTTCATCGGCTTGAACCACTCGTACCTGCATCCGCGTTCCGGGGCGCCAGGCCTCTTTTCTAAGGCGATCCACAAAGCCCTGAATGCGCCGGTCAAAATACGCGCCCTCGCCCAGATCCTCCGCCGAGATCATCCCATCCGCGCCGGTTTCACCGATCTCGACGAACACGCCTTTCGGAATCGCGTTGGTGACCATCCCGTCAAACACCTGCCCGATCTGGTCTTGGAAGAACTCCGCCTGGCGAATCTTCAGCGAGTCGCGTTCCATGGTCTGCGCCGCACGCTCCCGTTCGCTGGACGACTCCGCCGCCTGCCGGACATCGTCGATCCGGTCCTTCCCATACTTCGCGGTTCCTTCGAGATCATCGAGCAGAATCCGATGCACCACCAGGTCCGGATAGCGCCGGATCGGGCTGGTGAAATGGGTATAGTTCTTGAAGCCGAGGCCGTAATGACCGATGTTCTCGATATCGTAGACCGCTTTCGCCATGGCCCTGAGCGCGTGCTTGCGCACGACATCGGCCAGGGGATGATCGCTCAGGGATTGCAGCCACTGGTTGAGCTGCCTGGAGGGCAACTGATCGAACTCCCAGCCGAAGGGCCAGTCCAGCCCCGCGCCCTCGACAAACATGGCGAAGTCCTCGATGGCGTCCGGGTCGGGTTTGTCATGGACACGATAGATAAAGACCTTCGGCCCGGCGCCACGTTTCCGCACGGCATACTCGGTCACCGCCTTGTTGGCCGCCAGCATACACTCTTCCACCAGGTGGTTGGCTTCGATCACTTCCCGCTTGTGAATGCCCACAACCTTGCCGGCGTCGTCGAGTTCGACTTCGTGTTCCGGCACGTCCAGCTCCAGGCCGCCGTGCTCGAAACGCAGCGCCCGCATCCGTCGCGTGAGCCGCGCCAGGTGAGCGATCACGGTGTTCATGCGGTCACTGCGCCAGCCGGGAAGCTCCTCCGCCCCGTACTTCTTATCCGTCTTATCGATAATGTCCTGCGCCTGGCGGTAGGTGAAACGCTTTGCGCTGCGGATCACGCTGCGCGTGAGGCGATGATCGACCACCCTGCCGTCGGGCGTCATCTGCATGAACACGCTGAAGGTGCGGCGCAGCACGCCTTCCCGCAGGCTGCACAGGTCGCTGCTCAGGCGTTCCGGCAGCATGGGCAGGGTGCCGTGAGAGGTATACACCGACGTCCCGCGCAACCTCGCCTCTTCATCCACCTTGCTGCCCGGCCGGACATACCAGCTCACATCGGCGATATGCACGCCCAGTTCGTAACCTTTCTTTGTCTTCTTCAGGCTCAGGGCGTCGTCGTAATCCTTCGCGTCCACCGGGTCAATGGTGAACACGATGCGGTCCCGCAGATCTTCGCGAGACTCCAGCTCACGGTCTGTCATCTCCTCGGTGAAGCCCTCGACCTCGTCATTCACCGGCTCCGGGAAGGTCTCGCGGAACTTGTTTTCCGCGATCAGCGCATGGAAGCGGGCGTCGGGATCGTCCTGCCTGCCGAACTGCCGTACGATACGCCCGCGCGGCTCGTTGCGGCTGGAGATCATCTTCACTTCCACCCGGTCCCGGTCGGAAGCGTTTTGCGTGTCCGACGCGGAAACCTTGATCGGGCCGAGCATCTTGGGATCGTCGGGATAAACGAACCCCGTGCCGCCGTGCTGGTCGCGAAAGACACCGACAATCGGCTTGTCGCTGCGCTCGATGACACGGATCACGGTGGCGCTGGTGCGTCCGAAGCGGCCCCGGCTGCCCAGCTCGACTTCCACCAGGTCGCCATGACGCGCTCCCCGCACCCCACGCGGCCCGACGAACAAATCGTCGCCCTTTTCCTGGCGTACGAACCCGAAGCTCTTGTCCGCGACCATGGACAGCCGGCCCCTGGCCGTTTGTCCACCCCGCTCGATACGTCTCAGCCGCTGGCCCTTCACCCGTTTCAGCAGGCCGCGAGAAACCAGTGAGTTGATGGCGTCGCCCAGTTCACGGCTCCGCTTTGAAGGCCAATCGGCCTCCTGCGTGACCAGGCTGATGGGCAGCACCGGTTCGCCGGTATCCTCGAACACGTTGAGGATGGCGTTCTCCGCCGCCGGGTTGGCGCTGGAAAGTCCCCTGCCGGAGTGTTTAGCGCGCTTGGTGGTCTTGTGTTTGGTGGCTTTGCGTCTGCCGCGTCCCATGAGTGGTCCTGTTGAGTGGGTGTTACATATATGGTAGGTGTGGTATGTTTGCGGCGCAAGCGGCCCGGGGCGGGATTCTGGAGGTATGAGTAGCAACCGGGCAAGAAAAGCGGATGCAGCCAACTCGCCGCATCCGCCGAAATATCTTCTCTGTAACAAGCCTTAGAGGAACTTCTTCACGTCCTCGATCAGGCCCTTGACCGCATCCACGGACTTGTTGAACAGCGCCTGCTCTTCATCGTTGAACGGATACTCGATAATCTTTTCGACACCGTTCGTGCCGATGATAATCGGTACGCCCATGTAGATGCCGTCATGACCGTACTCACCCTGCAACCAGCAGCAGCACGGCAGCACACGATGGCTGTTCTTGACAATGGCTTCGACCATTTCCACCGCGCCGATCGCCGGGGCCATGTAGGCGGAACCAAACTTGAGCAGCTTGACGATTTCGCCGCCGCCGCCCGCGGCCCGCTTCACCATCGCGTCGATCTTGTCCTTCTCCACCCAGTGCTCCAGGGGCAGGCCGGCAATGGTAGTGAAACGCGGCAGCGGCACCATGGTGTCGCCATGGCCGCCCAGCACCATCGCCTGGATGTCGCGCACACTGACGCCGGTTTCCATGGCGATGAACGCACGGAACCGCGCGGTGTCGAGGATACCCGCCATACCGAACACACGTTCCGGCGGGAAACCGGTAACCTGCAGCGCCACATACGCCATGGCGTCGAGAGGATTGGCGACCATGATCACGGTGGCGTCGGGACTCAGCTCTTTGACCTTCTCCATGCAGGGCCGCACGATGGCGACATTCGCCTCGAGCAGGTCGTCACGGCTCATGCCCGGCTTCCGGGGACGCCCGGCGGTGTGGACCACAATGTCACTGCCGGCGGTGTCGGCCCAGTCGTTCGTGCCCGTCACCTTCGTGTCCTTGCCCCAGACCGGAGCGGACTGACGCTGATCCAGGCCCTTGCCCGCAGGCATGTCCTCGATCACGTCGATCACTACCACCTCTTCCGCCAATTCCTGCAGCATCAATGCCTGGGCGACGTGCTCACCCACATAACCCGCACCGACTACGGTGATCTTCTTGACCATAATCTGTCTCCTCAACGTTTTGGCGTCTATTGCCCCCCGGCAAAACATCCTCCTCCGCCGGGCAGACAGCTCACTGAACGATCAACAGGTTTCCGGATAAAAAAACCGCCGAACTACTTACTCGGCGGAATTGACATGAATCGTGCGGCTGCGCTTACCGGCGGTGCTGAACTCCACCACGCCGTCTATCTTGGCGAATAAGGTGTCGTCCTTGCCCTTGCCCACGTTGCGCCCGGGGTGGAACTTGGTCCCACGCTGCCGTACAATAATGCTGCCCGAGGTGACCGTCTGCCCGCCATAGGCCTTGATGCCCAGCATCTGCGGGTTGGAGTCACGGCCATTCCGCGAGCTGCCCATTCCCTTTTTGTGCGACATGATGTGCTCCTTGCAGAAAAACCCCGAACTCCGCACCCGCATCCTCACAGGCGCCCGGGTCCGGGATCATAACTTAAACTTACACGCTGAGGCTGGAAACTTCCAACCGGGTCATGTGCTCGCGAGCCCCCGCCTTCTTCCGGTACCCCTTCCGGCGCTTCATCTTGAACACAATCACCTTCTTACCGCGACGGTGCTCCAGCACCTTCGCCACCGCCGTGGCGCCCTCCACATACGGCGCCCCGACCTTCACATCGCCGTCACTGCTGACCAGCAACAGCTTGTCCAACGTAATCGTATCGCCTTCGCCATCACTCAAGCGAGGCACATCCAGGTACTTGCCTTCTTCGAGACGGTACTGCCGTCCGGCAATTTCCGCAATCGCGTATTTCGACATCGTTCCTACTCCGTGTTTTGAAGCAAGCAAGAATATACCACGCCTGTTCTCGAGGATCAACTGGTTTCACGGAGTTTCTCCTCGAGCTAAGTCGTGATTCTCCAGCCTGATTGGTCCGGGAGTGTAGACACAATCATCCGGTTGAGGCAACAGCTCGCGGGGCGTTCTGTTCAGCAAGAGTCTCGCCGGGAATGATTGCCCCGGCGCCTCTTCGCGTTGCCGGACCAGATTCTGTTCCCCATGGTCCAGCGTTGACCCTGATCTGCATGAAAAAAACGCCTGAGGCCGAACTGGCTTCAGGCGTTCCGTCTCATGGGGCGCTTCTGCGGCTACCCGATGAGCCCCGCTACCATCTGTGGAATCATGTTGGCCTGCGCCAGCATGGATATGCCCGACTGGAACAGGATCTGCGACCGGACGAAGTTGCTCATCTCCGCCGCGATGTCGGCGTCACGAATCATGGATTCCGACGCGGTCAGGTTTTCCTGCGAGATCTTCAGGTTGAGCAGGGTGTTCTGGAGCCGTTCGACATAGGATCCGACCTTGGTGCGCTCGGTATCCTTGGTGTCAATGGCGGCGTCCAGCGAGTCGATGGTGTTCTGCGCAGATACGGTGTTCAGCAGATTGGTGCCGCTCAGGCCCAACGCGCTGGCGCGCAAGTCACCGATGTTGACGTAGTAGTAGTCCTGGTTGTGGACGTTGTACGTGCCGATGTGGAACTTCAGGCCGGTCGTTCCCTCGGAGTACTCGCCGTTAATCAGGTACAACCCGTTGTAGTTGGTGGTGTTGGCGATCCGGTCGATCTCGGACTTGAGTTGCTGGAACTCCACGTTGAGGTATTGGCGATCCAGGCTGGTCAGGGCGCCGTTGGACGCCTGGATAGAGAGGGCTCGCATCCGGATCAACTTCTCGTCGATCACCGACATGGCGCCTTCCGCCGTTGCCAACAGGTTGATGTTGTAGTTGGTGTTTCGTTCCGCTTCTGCAGCGGACGCCAACTGCGCTCGCATCCTCTCACTGACAGCCAACCCGGCGGGATCATCCCAGGCGTAATTCACCCGGAGACCGCTGGAAAGTCGATTGACCGCGGTGTCCAGAGAGTTCTGGCTCTGCCAGACATTTCTCTGAGCGGTGAGGGAGAGGATGTTGTGGTTAATGCGGGTACTCATGGGTATCCTCCTTGTTCCTCGGACAGCGCGGTCATTTGCCGCGTCCTGTCCACCCTACGTAGTTACAGGTCACTCGTGTGGGCCGCACGGACTGGTTGGTGCGAGCCGCGCAAGGGCATAGAACATGGGGAACGGTGTATGTAAACAAGGGGGGATGTACCCGTGGGGTGTCACTCACCTCCTCGCCACCTCGATTCACGCGTTGAGCTACGCATCGAGAGTCGCCGGGTTCTTCCCTGTCTGGGGAATGCTTCGCGTTGGATGGTAAAAAGAGCCACGCACTCGATTCACTTATCTTTATCGGATTCCCACACGGGAACTTTAACAATCTCGCCTCTCCCTCGAGAGCCAAACAAGAAGATACCTGAAGCAATCGGACAACGATTCTTGACCAATAATGGCTTTATTTGTTGATATTATTTTACTTACACAGTTAAAGCTAACAGACAAGAATCATGTGCACACTTCTAGTTAGGACTTGCGTATCCGCTTAAAGAAGCATTGCCGATGGGCCTTTGGTCCTATCGCAGTATTCCTTAGTGCTCCGTTGCATCAGCTATGATGCTTTCTGAGCTGCGTCATTTGTCTCAGGACAAGGCGCATCGTTCTTCGCTTGTCAGAGTTCGGCTCACTTGACCACGTGGAACGCAGCCGCTACGGTTGTAATTGTACTCCTTTCTCCCCATTTTCCGGCTGTCAAACACCACGGATGGTGACCCATGACTGCAACAGCAGCCTCGTCCGCCAACGAGAGCATCGTCATCGGCCGCTTCCCGGTCGACACGAACCGGTACGTCTACGTCACCCGGAACACCTGGGAAGGACGCGAAAGCTGGCAGTTCCGTCTCTACTACAAGCGGAAGAAGACCGGCGATTTCGCCCCCTCGCGCACCGGCGTGACCATCCCAATCGACCAGCCGCTGGAGTTGCGCGACCTGTTGACGGCCTGGATCACCGCCATTGACAGCGAAGCGGGCTTCTCCCCCACCATTGAAGAATCAGGCGAAACGGATGTCGATTCCCTGACCCGCGAGAACGCTCTGTTGCGCAAGCGTGTGGCGGAACTCGAACAACGTGAAGCCGAGTACGCCCAGACCGAAGCCGCCCTCACCCAGTTCACCCGGGAACTGGAACGCAGCAACAGCGACCTGGAGCAGTTCGCCTATGTCGCCTCCCATGACTTGCAGGAACCGCTGAAAATCGTTCAACGCTGCATGATCGAATTGAAGGATCGGTATGATGGGAAACTGGGCCGCGACGCCGACAACTTCATGGCCTTCGCGGTGGACGGTACAAAGCAGATGCAGGCCTTGATCGAGGGGCTGTTGACCTACTCCCGTGTTGGCGCACGCGGCGGCGATTTTCTGCCCACCGACAGCGAGGCCGTCATCCAGCGCGCCATCAGGAACCTGACCGTGTCCATCGAGGAGAGCGACGCGAAGGTCACGCATGACATGCTGCCCACGGTACTGACTGATCCAGTGCAACTGGGACGGCTCTTCCAGAACCTGATCAGCAACGCCATCAAGTTCCGCCGTGAAGACACCCCGCCCCGAATCCACATTTCCGCCGAACGGGCCGGCGACAGATGGACGTTCCGTTTACGCGACAACGGCATCGGGATACGCCCGAAAGACGCCGAAAAGATTTTCGTTATTTTCCACCGTCTCCATGGTAAAACCCGCTATCCCGGAACCGGGATTGGACTTGCAGTGTGCAAGCGTATCGTGGAACGCCATGGCGGACAGATCTGGGTGGAGTCCGGGGAAGGCGAAGGCGCAACATTCTGCGTTACGCTACCGGGTATTGTGTAGGACAGCCGATTGTCCTCTACGTGCGCTGAATCGAGTTACTTCACCAGCATCAACACGACCAGCAACATCAATCCGGCTACCGCCGCCCCGGCGAAGAAAGTCGGGTCAAGCCCCCACAGCGTGAACACGCCGCTGATCACCAACGGCCCGAGTGTCTGCCCCAACCGCAGGATCATCCCATTGATGGACATCAGCGCCCCGCGTTGGTCCGGCGTGGAATACTCCGACAGCAACGTCAGGAAAGTGGGGATGTTGACCCCGTGGCCGATGCCGAACAGCACGGTGGGAATCAACAGCAGCCAGGGATTGGTCATAAAGGGCGTCGTCAGCATCGCGACACCGTAAAAGCTGTAGGCAAACATCAGCAGAGTCGCGGCTGAGAACCGTTTGGCCAGGCGGCCCAACTGCGAGGAGACCGTG
This sequence comes from uncultured bacterium, assembly GCA_964648415.1. Classification (GTDB taxonomy): domain Bacteria; phylum Electryoneota; class Electryoneia; order Electryoneales; family Electryoneaceae. The sequence continues at coordinate 11,616 of CAZYOC010000023.1, forward strand.
GCGGTGGTCAGCGACATCGACGCCATCAACCCGCCGATCACCACCGAGCCATGCCCGAATTTCTGGTCCACGAGGAAGGGGAAATAGGTCAAATAGGAGCCGTAGAGAATGATGAAGCTCAGCAGGCTGAGAGTGAAGATCCCGATGACATGCCGGTCACGAATGCTGGCCCAGGCTTTCGTTGCATATTCGCGGAAGGTCAGGTTAGCGTCGGGCTCGGGGTTGTCCAGCACGAACAGCACGAGCAGTCCCACAGGAACCGCCAGCACCGGCAGCAACAGAGGAGCGTACCAGGCCGCCGCCGCCAATGCGCCGCCGATGAGCGGATAGGTAGCCGTGCCGACACTGAGCACGCTGGCGTTGTAGCCCATCGCCGCCGCACGTTCTCGTCCGCTGTACAGATCACCGATCAGGGTGACGTTCAGCGAGCCCAGCGACGCCGCCCCCATCCCCTGCAGCAACCGGAACACCAGCAGCAGATCGTAATCCCGAATGAAGGCGCAGGCCACGCCCGCGATGGCATAGAGAAACAGTGAGGGCACAAGAATGCGTTTCCGTCCCAGGCGGTCGGCGAGCACACCCAGCACCGGCGTCAGGATCACACCCGGCAACGTGAAAAACGTGATCAGCAGCCCGGCCTGCTGCGGGGTGATGTCGAACACCCGGACGATTTTCGGGAACGCCGGTGTGATGCTGGAGACCCCCTGGATCGCGATCAGAGTAATCGCAAAGAGGATCTGCAGGTTCCGGTCGAAATAGAGCTTCTTTTTCGGAGCGTTTGTCACGTTTGCGGTTTTGTTGTTGAGTCGTTCTGCAGTTGTGCTCGTTTTGGCCGACGAGGGCGGCGGTCCTGCACTCGGCTGCTTTGACAGCCATGAGTGTCGATCTTGCAGTTGTCCCGACGCGGGCGGCGGTTCTGCACTTGTCGGGCGCTGCCTATCGTATATACAGCATTCCGGCAGCGTTGCAAAGCGCGGCAGAAGTCTCTACTCACAACCGGAGCCGCTCTGCGTTCCGGTGATTGTCAGTTTTTCGTCGTTGCATTCCCCAGCCCGGTCAGCTATTCCCTATATTGCCAGTTCACTGTACACGAATCTATCCTTGACATCCTTATCATCTTTGGTGTCCTGTTAAACATGCTTGCTAACCTGCATCCGAGCGCCCATGCACGAGTTCGGGTTGATTTCAGAGATGGCCGCGTTGGCGGAGCGGGAGATGCTCGCCGCCGGCTCAACCGCTCCGGCCAGCCGGTTGACGCTGATCGTGGGCAAGTTCTCCGGCGCCAGTCCGGAGGCGCTGCGGACGGCGTTCGAGCTGGTCGCGCCCACGACACAGTACCTGCACCAGGCCGAGCTGGTCATTGAAGAGCCCTGGCCGGTCTGCCGGTGCCGTGACTGCGGCGCGGCAACCGAGGTCGAACGGTATGTATTCCAATGCCCGACCTGTGGCGGCGACAACTTCGACCTGGAGGGCGGCGATGACCTGCGGCTGGACTCCATTGACATCGACGACGACAACGACGACGAGGGATAGATCATGAGCAAGGTGGTAGTAGCGAAAGAGATCCTGAAAGCCAACGATGCGCTTGCGGCGGCCAACCTGCGGCTGCTGGACCAGGCGGGCGTGTTCTGCATCAACCTGCTGGGCTCCCCCGGTTCAGGGAAAACCACGCTGCTGGAGAAGCTGACGCCCTACCTGAAGGACCGGGTGCGCGTGGGCGTGATCGAGGGCGACCTGGCGACCTCCGAGGACGCCGAGCGGATTGAAAAGGCCGGGCTGCCCTCCATCCAGATCAACACCGGCGGCGGCTGCCACCTGGACTCCAACATGGTCGCCAACGCCTTGGAAAGCCTGGACCTGAACGAGTTCGACCTGCTGTTTATCGAGAATGTCGGCAACCTGGTCTGCACCGCCGGGCACCGGCTGGGCGAACGGCTGCGCATCGTTGTGCTGTCCGCCGCCGAAGGCGATGACAAGGTGGTGAAATACCCGCCCATGTTCCAGAAAACCGACTCGGTGCTGATCAACAAGGCGGATTTGCTGCCCTACACCGATTTCTCCGTGGAACGAGTGCATACCGACGCGAGACGGCTGAATCCGAAGGTGGAAATCTTGCAGGCTTCCGCCCGCACCGGCGAGGGAATTGAAGAGGCGGCGGAGTTTATCCTGAACAAACGCCAGCAGTGGATCAATGGCAAGTAAAGAAAGTAAAGAAAGTAAAGAAAGTAAAGAAAGTGAAAAAGGTAAAGAAACTTACCTTGTTACAGTTTCTAATTTCTAACTCCTAATTTCTAATTGATGTTTTATCCTTACCATCCTTAAAATCCTAATCATCCTGTGAATAGAGATGCTTGCTTCCGTAAGACCGTGTGAGAGTGAGGGTGATGGCGGAACGAAAAGCACAAACCATTCATATTGCCGGGGCGGTGCAGGGGGTCGGGTTCCGGCCCTTTGTCTGGCGTCTGGCTCGTGACGAGGGCATCCGGGGCAGCGTCGCCAACACCGCGCAAGGCGTCATCATCCACGCCGAAGCCGACACGGCCACCCTGAAGCGTTTCATCCGCCGGCTCCAGCAGGAAGCCCCGCCCCTCGCCCGCATCGACCGCTTTGAAACCACTCCAGCCGACATCCAGCAGGCGACCGAGTTCCGCATCATTGAGTCTTCCTCCGGTGCGGCCGACACGTTGATCCTGCCCGATCTGGCGCTCTGCGACGACTGCCTGAGGGAATTGTACGATCCAAACGACCGCCGTTACCGGTATCCCTTCATCACCTGCACCAATTGCGGCCCGCGGTTCAGCATCATCGAGTCGTTGCCCTACGACCGCCCGAACACCACGATAAAGCACTTCCCTCTCTGTCCCGCCTGCGAGGAGGAATACCGCAGCCCGGGAGACCGTCGCTTCCACGCCCAACCGCTGGCCTGCCCCGAATGCGGACCGCATGTGGAATTGTGGGACGCCAACGGTAAAATCATCGCCACTCAGGATCGAGCGCTGCATGAGGCCGTGTTCGAGCTGAGTGAGGGCGAGGTCGTCGCGGTCAAAGGCCTCGGCGGGTTCCATCTCATGGTCAACGCGTTCCACGAAGGAGCCATTGCACGGCTCCGCCAACGCAAGCACCGGGAAGAAAAACCCTTCGCCGTCATGGCGCCGGATATCGCGTGGGCGTGCAGCATCGCCGCCATCATGGTGGACGAAGAAGAGGCCCTGTTGACAGGTCCCGTGTCGCCCATTGTACTCTTACCGAAAGCCAGGGAAGCGTTTTTCCCCATAGAAGTCGCTCCCAATGTCGCGCCCGGCAACCCTTATCTCGGCGTGATGCTCCCTTGTACACCACTGCATCATCTGCTGCTGCGAGAGCTGGACCTGCCGGTGGTCGCCACGAGCGGCAACCTCAGCGACGAGCCGATCTGCATTGATGAACACGAGGCGCTGGAGCGACTCAGGGGCATCGCGGACTTATTCCTGGTGCACAACCGGCCCATTGCGCGGCATGTGGACGACTCCATTGTGCGGGTGGTGGCGGGACGCACCCAGATTCTGCGCCGCGCTCGCGGCTATGCGCCGCTGCCGGTGCGACTGAAAGAGCCTGTCCCGCATATTCTGGGAGTGGGCGCGCATTTGAAGAACTCAACCGCGCTGGCGGTGGGCGACAACGTCTTCATCAGCCAGCACATCGGCGACCTGGAAACCACGCAGGCGCATCATGCCTTCCGTGAGGTGATCACCTCTCTGCGAGGACTCTATCATCGGCGGCTGGAGGGTGTCGCCTGCGATCTGCATCCGGACTACCTCTCGACTCAACATGCCGGGAGAATCGCTGAAGAGGAAGCTGCGCCGTTAACCCGTGTCCAGCACCACGAGGCGCATGTGCTGGCCTGTCTGGCGGACAACCATATGGACGGCCCGGCGCTGGGAGTGGCGTGGGACGGCCTCGGGCTGGGTGACGACTCCACCATCTGGGGCGGCGAGTTTTTTCTCGTCGAACCGGCGTATCGGTGCAAGCGTGTCGCCTCCCTTCGCCCTTTCCCCCTGCCCGGCGGCGACAAGGCCAACCAGGAACCGAGGCGAGCAGCGCTGGGCATCCTCTACGAGATCTATGGCGAAGCGGCGTTCCGGCACACGGAGCTCGCCTCGCTGCAAGCCTTTGAGGCCGAAGCGTTGCGCTCGCTGAAGACGATGCTGACCGGCGATGTCAACTGCCCGCGCACCTCCAGCATGGGCCGCCTGTTCGATGCGGTGGCGTCGCTGCTGGACCTCCGGCAGGTTCTCGGCTACGAGGGCCAGGCGGCGATGCAACTGGAATGGGCTGTGAAGTGGGATGCGAAGTGGACGCCCTATCCAGTTAGCTTCCACGAAGACGAGACCGGCCTGCTCCGTCTCGACTGGCAACCGATGATCGAGGGCATTTTTGACGATATCGCAGGGGATGTCGCGACCGACCTGATCAGCACGAGCTTCCATCGCAGCCTGATCGAGAGCCTGGTAGAGCTGGCGCAGCATTTTCGGCAGAAAACGGTCGCTCTGTCTGGCGGTTGTTTCCAGAATCGTTATCTTCTTGAAACGGCGGTCGCGATTCTGCGCGACGAGGGCTTTGATCCTGTGTGGCATCGTGATGTACCGCCCAACGACGGCGGCGTAGCGCTTGGCCAGGTGATCGCCGCTGCGAGGAAGTAACCCGGAGGCTCCCATGTGTCTTGCCATCCCAGGAAGAATCACCACCATCACCGGCGAGGACCTGCTGCGCAACGCGACGGTGGATTTTGACGGCGTCCAGCGGGAGGTCAACCTCGCGGCGGTCCCCGAGGCCGAGCTCGGCGACTGGGTGCTGGTCCACGTGGGCATGGCGATCAACCGTATCGACGAGGAGGAGGCGAGACTGGTTCTCGCCGATCTGGAGGCCTTGCGGGAAGCCGGGGAGAACCTGGGTCCGCCGGCATGAAGTATCTCGACGAGTTCCGTGATCCCAAGGCCGCCAGGGCGCTGCTCCGGCAGATCGAAGCCGCTGCCGCGCACCCCTGGACATTGATGGAGGTCTGCGGCGGCCAGACTCATTCTATCGTCCGTTACGGCATCGACCAGCTCCTGCCCGGCTCGATCCGCCTGGTCCATGGTCCGGGCTGCCCGGTGTGCGTGACGCCGGCCGCGACCATTGACAAAGCCGCGACCATCGCCGGCATGGACGATGTCGTTTTCACTTCTTTCGGCGACATGCTGCGGGTGCCCGGCGGCAGGAAGGACCTGTTCAGCGTGCGCAGCGAGGGCGGCGACGTGCGCACGGTGTATTCCCCCCTCGACGCAGTGAAGCTGGCGCAGCAGCATCCGGACAGGCAGGTGGTATTTTTCGCTGTCGGGTTTGAGACCACGGCTCCCGCCACCGCAGCGGCCGTGTTGACGGCTGAAAAGCTCAACCTCGACAACTTCTCCCTGCTGGTGGCGCATGTGCTGGTGCCGCCGGCCATCACCGCCATCCTCAGCCTGCCCGGAACACAGGTGCAGGGCTTCCTCGCCGCGGGCCACGTCTGTGCGGTCACCGGCTATGCGGAGTACGATCCCATCGTAGCTGAGTATCAGGTTCCCATCGTGGTGACGGGGTTCGAGCCCTACGACCTGCTGAAAGGTGTCCTGGAGACGGTGACGCTGCTGGAAAAAGGCGAACCGGAGGTGAGCAACCGCTACGCCCGTGCAGTGCAGCGTGAAGGCAACCCCCGGGCCCTCGCCATGATCGACAGGGTGTTCGAGGAATGCGACCGTGAGTGGCGCGGCATCGGCGTCATTCCGCGCAGCGGCTGGAAGTTGAACGACGCCTATTCACAATTCGACGCCGAGCAGCGTTTTGACACGGGCGAAGCGGTTGTCAGGGAGTCCAGCGAGTGCATCAGCGGTCAGATTTTGCAGGGGATCCGGAAACCGTCGGACTGCCCGGCTTTCGGCAAGGAATGCACCCCTCAGCATCCGCTGGGCGCGACGATGGTGTCAAGTGAGGGGGCGTGCGCGGCTTACTATCAGTATCGGACAAGGTGAGCCTTTCTCATTCACAGGCACGGATTGCCGAGAGGGACCAGTCACGGCCGACCGGCGCCTCGCTGATTGTCCTGGATCTCCTGGACAGACTGCTGATGGAAAAGAGAGTCAAGCAGGAGCGTATCGAATTGTAATTACTGCTGATACTGAGGAAACGATAAACGGCTCTCGGTTGATAAGAGCTATAAAGAAAAACGGGTTGAACTGCGAACCCGTTTTCTTTTTGCCTGTTGTTGCAATATATTGCCTGGGTCACTGTCAAGGCCCGCTCCGCTAACCTGGCGAAAAACACCGAGCTCCAGATTACCTTGACATTTCTCTACTTCCATTTTGAAGATGCCTGATTTGCGTACACCAGCTGTAAACCGCTTACAAAAGGAAGACAACCCGATCCATGATTGGTATCGCTTTGTATTGTCTTTTCCCCCTCAACTTGTACGAAAATACTTACAGGAATTTAACGCAAAGGACAACACACTTGTTTGTGATCCTTTCTGTGGTACAGGGACAACTCTTGTTGAATGCGTCAAACAAAACATTCCTTCTATTGGTTTTGAAGCACTTCCAATGCCATATTTTGCATCTAAGGTGAAGACTAATCTAGATTTAGATATAAGTAAACTTTCTTTTTTAAGGGATATAATTTATGATGAAGCGATTAAAGATTTAATAGCTGCTGGAATATCAGATGAACCATTATTTAATTTAGATACTAACTACAATGACCTATTAACTTTAAATAAGGATTCTTATTCTATTTTAATCAAAAATTCAATTAGCCCTTTACCATTACATAAGCTTCTTATTTTAAAAAAGCAGATTGATACATATTCTTCTAAAGATAATAGGGATTTTTTATATCTGGCCTTAGCATATGTATCGGTTGCCAATGCCAGCAACTTGAGATTTGGGCCAGAGGTAGGAGTTGGCAAGATAAAGCAAGATTCGCCAGTAGTTTCTAGCTGGTATGATAAGGTTTCTAAAATGATTATAGATTTAGAAAGTTACAAGAACAAATCTAATTCATTTTCCAGTGTATACAACTATGATTCCAGATCATTAAGTGGAGCCAAGCATAATATAGACATTATAATAACTTCTCCACCTTACCCTAACGAAAAGGATTATACAAGAACAACAAGACTCGAAAGTGCTATTCTTGGTTTAATCAAAGATAAAAAAGCTCTGAGATCAATAAAACAAGATTTAGTACGTTCTAATACTCGCAATGTCTACAAATATGACAATGATGATGATATTATTAATCAATTCAACAGAATAATCGCTTTATCAAAAGAAATAGAAGAAAAACGTATTGTTTTAGGTAAAACTAGTGGATTTGAAAAGCTATATAGTAGAGTTACTTCGCTTTATTTCGGTGGCATGTATCGACATCTTAAGTCATTAAAAGAGTATTTAAATAATAATGCAATGCTAGCATATGTTGTTGGTGATCAAGCTAGTTATTTCAGAATAAAGATAGAGACCAGCAGCTTACTGGCTGATATTGCCAAGTATTTAGACTATAAAGTCGTTAAAATAGATTTATTTCGTGAAAGATACTCTACTGCTACAAAGGATTATTTACGTGAGGATGTGTTAATACTTCAAAACAAAAACTAAGGAGAAGTATCGTGGTGAAAAATCGCTATGATGCAATAATAGAGGCCATCTTTGATGCGCACTACAAGGAAGGAATGAAGGAGTTTGTTTTTGATCGTGCCGAAATAAATATAATTTCAGATAAGCTAAATATCAGTAGAATTAAGAATGTGGGTGATTTACCATACACATATAGATTTCGTAAAGATCTGCCAGAAAAAATTCTTAAAAAATCTGACAGCGACAAAGATTGGATAATATTGCTTTCTGGTATTGGAAAATATAAATTTGTGCAGCGCAAAGGTGTTATTGTAGTACCAAACGATGCTTTGGCAGAGACAAAGATTCCGGATTCTACACCTGAAATTATTTCTAAATACGCCATAAGTGACGAACAAGCCACATTGGCAAGGTTAAGGTATAATCGAATAGTAGATATATTTACAGGCGTCACATGCTATTCCTTGCAAAATCACTTGCGAACTACTGTAACTGGCATAGGACAGATAGAAATAGACGAGTTATATGTAGGTATTGATAGAAATGGTGCACATTATATTTTGCCAGTTCAAGCTAAATCTCACAATGACAGGCTAACTATTGTTCAACCTGATCAAGATATCACTTTTGCTAATATCAAATATCCTAATACGATTTGTTATTCTATAGGTGCAAAACTATTGGATGACAATTTAATTGCAATGTATCGCTTTGAGCAGACAAGTGAAGGACCAAGAATTGTTACGGAAGCTCATTACAGACTTGTACCAAATGAAGATCTTTCTGATCTTGAATTGCAACAGTACCGAGATCGGCTACAATAAGCCTGATCAATCTACGCTGTGGCACACACATGGCACACACCTTGACAAAAACGGGCAAAAGTGTGCCACAGAGAGCCACTCCAGGAATTGATATAAAACCATGAATAACAAATTACAAGGTTTCGTAGAGTGATACCATTTATGGTTCGGATCTAGCTGAAAACCCATGTGTCCCCTGTTCGAATCAGGGAGTCGGCACGACGCGAACACGAGAGGTCAGGCGGAACGCCCGGCCTCTTTGGTGTCTCCTCTCTGTTTGCGCCAGATTTGCGCCAGTTGCAAGAAAACCCCTGACAACAAGGGCTGTTTGAACCAACTGGAGACGTACATCAGCGACCATACCGACGCCATCTTTTCACACGGCATGCGCCCCGAATGCACCAGGCAGCTCTACCCCGCTCAGTACGAAGAACAGCGGACAAGTTGGACAAACCTTTCAACAATATGTCGGTCGGTTCGTAGCCCGTTTGGCCCGTCCTCGCGCACCCTTGAGAACCCCTTTCAAAGTCCCTGCGATTTGCATCGCTCCAGGGATTGGAATATCTTATGCTTGAATTCTTATCATCTTGTGGCCGTTGCATAATGTGCTGAAATTGCTATCCTAACGGCAGCGGTCTGATACCATCGTGAAGAGCGAACCTGGGAGTATGTATGCCTGTTGCACTGGAACGTAAACCGGCGTTTGCCGGGCAGTTTTACCCCGATGATCCCGAGGAGCTGCGTGACTGGATCGGGCGACGGCTTGCTCGCACCAAGCCCAGCGTCGAGGGCGAGGTCAAGGCCATCGTCAGCCCCCACGCCGGGTATGTCTTCAGCGGATCGCTCGCCGCGAAAGCCTTCAAAGCCCTGGAAGGCATGGATCTGGAGGCTGTGATTCTGCTGGGACCGGTGCATCGTGACGGGATCTCGTTCGCATCAGTGCTCACGGATGGCAGTTACTCCACCCCGTTGGGTGAAGTCCCGATTCACAGCGAGCTCGCCCTGCGAATTGCGGAACGCGAGGATGATATCCGGGCGTCGGTGCGAGGGCACACCGTGGATGGCGTCCACGACGAGCACAGCCTGGAAGTCCAGATCCCTTTCCTGCAGATGGTGCAGCCGGATGTGCCGATTGTGCCGATCGTATTCGGCAACCACTCCTGCGAGTTCGCCCGGCGCCTTTCCAGCGCGATTTATCGGGCGATCAGGGACACCCGTACGGTTCTCGTGGCCTCCACCGACCTGAGCCATTATTTCAGCTACCGGGACGCCAAGCATCTGGACCGCGTGTTTCTGCGTGAGATCGAACGGTTCTCTGTCGAGAACCTGGCGGAGGCGCTTGAGGCCCGGAAAACGATGGCCTGCGGAGCGGGTCCCGTGCTGACCTCCATGATCACCGCCGAGAAAATGGGCGCCAACGAGGGGAAAGTCATCAAATGGGCGACCTCCGCCGACTCGCCCTACCGGGATTACACCCGGGTGGTGGGCTATGTCGCAGCGGCCTTTTCCAAGGTGGAAAAACCCGACGCACAATTGCCGGAGGACAAAAAAGGCGAGGAAAAGGAAACCGTCTCTGGAGCCGGGGCAGCTTCCACCGACACACCGGGCAAACCAGCCGCGTCAAGCACGAGCAATCGTCTCAACTTTGATTCGATTACGGACGAACAGAAGCTTGCATTGCTCCGGACAACGCGCCTGGTGGTTCGGAACGCCGTGCTGGGCGAACAGCCTCCTCACCTCCGCGATGAAGATCCCGTTTTCCACCTGCACTGCGGCTGCTTTGTCACCCTCAAGAAAGAGGGGCAACTGCGTGGGTGCATTGGCTTTGTGGATGTGAATCAACCCCTGGCCACGTTACTCAAGGAAGCCGGCAAGGCGGCGGCGCTACGCGATCCACGCTTTCAGCCGGTTTCCAGGGCAGAGCTGAACGATCTCGACATCGAGGTCAGCCTGTTGAGCCAGCCGGAGCCGATTGAGGCGGAAGATGTCGTGCCTGGGCGTCATGGTTTAATGCTCACTTCCGGCGGCAGCCGGGGACTGCTGCTGCCCCAGGTGGCCGCCGAGCGAGGATGGGACCGGGAAACGTACCTGGAGAACATCTGCCTCAAAGCCGGTCTGAACCGGAATTGCTGGCAAGCGGAAACGACAAAGCTTCAAGCGTTCACTGCTTTAGTGATCGACGAAAAAGACTTCCGCTAGACAGATAGGTTTCATTATCTTCGTGTCAGTAGTTCAGGGATGACAGGAACCAATCGCACACAGAATCCTGGAGGGGGACGCGGTTGCCACCGAAACGGAATGCGGAACCGGAACTGAACGACAACGAGTTGTTTGACCTGGTCAAGGTCTTCGAAGGCTTTTCCCAGGCGTCCAATTCGTTTGTCCAGTCCTACCGTGTTCTGGAGCAACGGGTCAACGCCCTCAACGAACAGCTTGAAGAACAGGCCCGGCTGCTGCAACGCACCGAAGGCTTCCTCTCCTCCGTTCTCTCCCAGGCCCCCGTGGGGATCCTGGTAATCAATCTGGACGGCTACATCACCCTGTTCAACACCTACGCCGAACGTATCACCGGCCTCACTTCGAGCGCCATTATCGGCAAACCGTACAGCGAAGTGTTTCCGGGCGCGGTGACCGAACCGCGGTCCGCGCTGTTTACCCTGACTAACGGGACCATCATCGAGCAGCGCGAAAAGCTGCTGTCGGTGTCCGGCGGCTCGGCATTGCCGGTACGGTTCTCAACCTCCTGGGTGTTCGAGGAGACCGGCGAACCGGTGGCGGTGATGGAGTTGTTCGAGGATCTGCGCGACCTGAAGCGCATCGAGAAGCAGATGGAGCAAAACGCCAACCTGGCGTCGCTGGGCGAGATGGCGGCCCAGGTGGCCCATGAGCTGCGCAACCCCCTGGCGGGTGTACAGGGCTTCGTCCAGTTCCTGCAGGAGGATATACCTGAGGACGCCCCGGAACGAGGGAAGCTCGACAAAATCGTGTCCGGCGTAAAAGATATTGACCATATCGCCCGGCGGCTGCTGGAGTTCACCTCCCCCATCAGCCCCGAGTTTTCCAAGACGGATCTGTTCGTTATCCTTGAAAGTGATCTGGACCTGATCTCGTCGGAAATCGAGTCGCAGCAACTCCCCATCCAGATCCACAGGCGTTTCCCCCAGGAAAACATTCCGGTGGAGTGCGATCCGCATCTGCTGAAACAGGCGGTATTGAATCTATTGAAGAACGCACTGAACGCCATTGACGGCGAAGGGACCATCCAGGTGGAAATCAGTTGGAACCTGCTAAAAAACCGCGTTCGTTGCCGGATCAAGGATTCCGGCAAAGGCATTGAGCAGGATAACCTGCGGAAGATCTTCTACCCGTTTTTCACGACCCGGACGAAAGGGACCGGCCTGGGCCTGTCCATGGTGAAGAAAATTGTTGACGCCCACAACGGGGAGATCCTGGTGGATTCCGTCCCCGGCAAGGGCAGCACGTTTGACCTGATATTGCCGATAGCGAGAGTCTCATGAGTGATGTGACCGTACTGGTTGTAGATGACGAGAACCTGGTGCTGGATTATCTCAGCCTGGCCATGCAGCGGTTAGGCTACAAGGCCACGCAGGCCGGGACGGCGGAGCAGGCCATCGAACTGCTCGACAAGCACCCTTTCGATATGGTGCTGAGCGACCTGAAACTGCCCGGCCTCTCCGGTATGGATGTGCTGGACCATGTTAAGAAAGTGAGCCCGGAGACTCCTTTCATCCTGCTGACTGCGTACGGCTCCATCGAAAACGCGGTGGAAGCCATGCAACGTGGCGCGTATCATTATCTCACCAAACCGGTGGACAACAAGCTGCTGAAGCTCACCGTCGCACGAGCGCTGGAACGGAAGAGTTTGATCGCCGAGAACCGGGTACTACGTGACCAGGTGGACCGGACCCGGGGATTGAAGGCCATTGTGGGCGACAGCAAATCGCTGGAACTGATTCTGGACACTCTGGAGCGGGTCGCCGCTCAACCGGTGGACGTGCTGATCAGCGGCGGGTCGGGCACAGGCAAGGAGCTGGTGGCGCGCGCGCTGCACTGGTCCAGCCCGCGACGGAACAAACCCTTCATCAAGATGAACTGCGCCGCCCTGCCGGAAGGCCTGGTCGAGAGCGAGCTGTTCGGTCACGAGAAAGGCGCGTTCACCGGCGCGATCAAGACCCGCAAAGGCAAGTTCGAGGCGGCCGACGGCGGCACGATCCTGCTGGACGAGATCAGCGAAATGCCCATGCCGTTGCAAGCCAAGCTGTTGCGTGTCCTGCAGGAACGGGAATTCGAGCGCGTGGGCTCCAACGACACCATCAAGGTGGACGTCCGCGTCCTGGCCACCACCAACCGCAACCTGGCGCAGGAAGTCAAGGACGGCAATTTCCGCGAGGACCTGTTCTTCCGCCTGAACGTGGTGCCGATCCACCTCCCCCCTCTCGCCGAGCGGCCCGACGACGTCCCCGCGCTGGTGGCCCATTTCGTCCATAAATATGGAGATCGTTACGGCAGAGAATTCGAGGGGATCGATGACGACGCCGTCGACTACCTGAAAGCGCAGCCCTGGCCGGGCAATGTGCGGGAGCTGGAAAACCGGGTGGAACGAGCGGTGGTGCTCGCCCAGGACATGTGGATTCACAAGAGCGATGTGCAGCTTGAACCCCATGACCTGCAAGCCCCCAGCACACACACCGGGTTCGGGCAACTGCCGCTGCACGAGGTGGAAAAGCAACATATCTTGAAAACCTTGAATGAACTGGACTTCAACCGGACAAAAGCCGCCAAACGATTGAGCATTTCCATCCGGACCCTGCGGAACAAACTGAACGAGTACCGCACCCAGGGCGAGGATATCCCGAAAGGAAACTGACACCGCGGAACACTTTGTACCGTTGAATAAACATCGTACCTTACGAAAAGAAGCTGGACAAGGTCGTCCGCGTCACGGAGGGAAATATGGATAACCCGAAAGCCAAGCTGATCAAAGAACGCCTCAATGATGCGGAAGACCTTCCCACTCTGCCGGACATCGCCATCCGTGTCACGGAACTGGTGAACGACGAGAACAGCAATGTGGCGGATGTGGTGGCGATCATCCGCAACGACGCGGCGCTGACCTCGAAGATCCTGAAAGTCGCCAATTCCGCCTTCTACGGCATGCGTCGCCGCATCGAATCCCTCAACATGGCCCTGGTGATTCTGGGCATGCGTGAAATTAACAGCCTGGTCACCGCGATCTCCGTGTTCGGAGCGTTCCCCAAACAGAAAGGCGACAGCGGCTTCGATGTTAACCAGTTCTGGCTGCACAGCGCGAGCGTGGGCGAAATCGCGAAACTGCTGGCGAGGCGGCTGGGGTCACGTGAAGAAAGCAGCACCTTCACCGCCGGGCTCCTTCACGATATCGGCAAGCTCGTCCTGTTCCAAACCGTGATGGACGACTACCTGGAATGTCTTGAGGTGGCGAAGAAGGAAAACATGGAAAATCATGAAGCCGAGCGACGGGTTCTCGGGATCGACCACATGGAAATCGGCGCGACGTTGTTGCAGAACTGGGGCCTGCCGGATTCGCTCTGCACCGTGACGGCGTTTCACCATACGGTGGCCGACGCGCCTCCCTCCTACGCTTTCGAAACCGCGCTGACCGCCATGGCCGACCGGCTGTGCAAAGAAGCCGGGGTCGGGTTCGGCGGCATGGCCACACCCGGAAAGCTGACCGAGACCGACGCCTGGGAGGTGATCGCCGCCCGGAAACCAACCGTCAACGAGCTGGATGTAAATCGCTTCAGCGCCGATGTCAAAGAGGAGATCGGCAACGCCCGCGACTTCCTGGCCACCGCCTACGCGTGACGCACCCGATCCCCTCGCTACAAACAACACAAGGGTCAAGCTCCCCGCCTGACCCTTTTCTCGTTGTGCCGACTCCCTGATTCGAACAGGGGACACACGGATTTTCAGTCCGTTGCTCTACCAACTGAGCTAAGTCGGCGTTGGGTAAAAACTAGTGCTGTTTGGCCCACATGCGCAAGCCCTTGCAGCGCCGTAACAGACCGCAAAGATACAATCGGCCGGCGGGGGACGCAAGCAGCTCGTGAGGCGGGAGGGACTCCCGTGGAAAACGTGGAAAAGAGTTGGCGCAAACATTCCTGGCAACGCTAAACCCGGGCAGCGATGAGCTGTCCGATAAGCTCCGTTCTGTAGCGTTCGTCGGACCAGTCGTTTCGTGTTCTCGCATCTCACAACAAGCTGGCCTGTGAACAGCGCCACGGTAACAAGTCGCTGGATTATTCGCATGTAACCACGAAATGCCTGGATTGCCATACCGGTTGGGACGCCGCCCCTGCGATCCCGGACAGCCTGCCGGCTTCGTTCGTGCAGTCACAACCGGCGATCTCGCCCTGTTCCATACGCCGCTGCACGAAGAACAGGATTGCGAGGACTGTCACAGCTTCAGCAAGGTGTTCCCGGCGGCAGCCTGCAATGAGTGTCATGACCCGTTCGGGGAGGAGTGGTTGTCACACGACTCGTTCACAAAGGAAGGCTTCGTCGACACCCAAGACAAGCTGGACTGCGACGATTGCCACACGGCGGACTACCCGCAGGCGGTCACGGAAACAAGCCGGCCGGAAAGTGTGATTCAGACATTTCTGCAGGAGTAGTCGGTTCTCATTGCCGAATTACGCGCAACGGAAGTATTTCATAAACAGTGTGATAGCGATGGTGCGTTCGTTGTATGAGAACCTGGATTGGGGCGGCATTTCGCAAAAAGTGACTTTCCGGACGGGCTTCCAGCGCACAGCAAACAGACCGTGCCCCGGTTTCGTGAAATATCCGGGTTATAGGGCCTGTTGCACGAATTCTGATGTCTCTCATTCCAGCGAAGGCTGGAATCCAGTCATGTTTATATACTACAATATGTTAACTATGCAAACACCCTGTTAAACACCATTTCGGTTCAGAATTGCTAACATCTTGTATTCTTG
>CAZYOC010000024.1:0-26202 GCA_964648415.1 uncultured bacterium
TAACATGTTGTAGTATATAGACATGTCTGGATTCCAGCCTTCGCTGGAATGAGATACCTCTCACATTCTGCGACAGTCTGCTTCGCTGGAATGAGATTCCTCTAGCATTCTGCGACAGTCTGGAAGGCAGGAGTTCAGAATAAACCAACATCTAAGAAATCAACAAAGTCCTGCAAGCACAATCCAATACAACCCGCTGCCGGGGTTGCCAAAGAGAGCGAAACTGTCTCCCAGGGTGCTCGCCAAACGGACGGCGCGAACCTTGGGCTATGACAGAGAACCACTGCCGTGGTTCGTTCGTGAACTATCCGGATCAGTCCTCGATCAGTTTTTTCATCGCAATGAAATGGGTGATACTATCCGGATCAGGCTGTTGCGGCGAGGTAGCCGATCCCCACCGCCACCGCCAGGCAGAGCGGACTGATGATCAGCGTGTCCACCTTCGCGAAGGAGGTGGACCACTCTTTCTTGATGAAGTCCTTGCTTTGCCGGTCGCCGAGCGCGCGCATGGCGAACAGGGCGGCGACCAGCCAGATGGCGATCCGGAACGGCGCTTCGGGCAGGCCGGGATTCCACAGGCCGGTTCGAATCACCACCACCAGGGCGGCGAGAATCATGCCGGCGGCGATGGCGTAGGAACGCACCCCTTCCAGCCGGACCGGCTCCTGTTTGCCGACGGGAGGAAGAGTGACCTTGTCCACGGCCCACGTTCCGCCCGCGCCCCAGTAAATGTGGAGCGCCGCAAACGCCACCAGAACCAGCAGGATCGCCCAAACCAGCATGACCGTTCTCCAACCTATTGCCTGATGCAATATACTCTTCCGTGGAAAGATCAACAAAGCCGCCTGCCTCAGACTGTCTCAGGTTGGCGAAAGCTCAAGACCGTGTCATTCCGGAAACGCCTGATAGGCGGGGAGGGGGCGGGAATCATCGGTGTTGCAAGGGTCTGCGCTTGCGAGCTTCCGCACCTTAGGCGTACCTTGACCCCCGACACGAGACAACGCGAGGAGGCGACCATGTGGGTGGTGGATCTGGACAAGAAAGTCGTGCATGATATGTCGAGCCAGAAGTATGAATGCAGGATTTCCAAGATCCCCAATGACCGGAAGAAGAAGCTGCATACGAAGATCGGGATGGAGCATTTCCTGAACGACCAGATGAACAAGGATTACAAGGCATGCCAGTTCTGCATGCCGGAATACTTCACCTTCGACATGGGGAGTATTTTCCAATAACATGAACCAGACCGGACCATTCAACTGGCGCGAAGCGTTCTACGCCGCGGTGCATGATCGGGATCATGGGGCGACCCGTGTCACGTATCAGGCGGCGGACTCCCTGAGCCGGATCCCTGCGGAGCTTCGTGTTTCGCGATCCGAATTGCAGGAAGCGCTTCTGGACCTGGCGGGCGGACAGGCCGCCATGGCGCCGGTGCTGCGCTTTTGCTCCGATGTGTGGTATACGCTTCAGGAAGAGGGTGTGAGCCGTGTGATCCAGCATGCAAAACAGTGGCGGAATGATCTGGAAGCCTCTCAGAAGCGCTTCCGGGAAGAGCTGGTGAAGAACCCGCCGCAAGTACACGAGGGCAAATACTGGGCTCTTTTCTCGCGCAGTTCCAATGTGCTTGATGGTCTTGAAGCACTGAACAATGCCGGGCTGGTTGTCAGCGACTTGATTGTGGGGATCTCGGACCCCGGCGATGAAGGTGTGAATACCGCACTGAAATTGAAAAAGCAGAAACTGCCGATCACACTCGTCCCCGACAGCCGGTTGATGGACCTGGTGGTGCAGGGCCAGGTGGATCGGATCATCCTCGGATGCGACGCTTTTGATGATGTCCGGTTTGTCAACAAGACCGGATCGGGCGCCCTGGCGGCTCTGGGAAACGCGCACGGCATTGATGTGGAACTGTGGACCACCAGCCACAAGATGCTGACGTCGAAAGGAGTCGAGTGGCTGGATTTAAGTCGGTATCACGGCGTAGCCCGTGATCCACGTATGAAACAGGTTTCGGTGGACCTGGCGCTGTTCGGGTACGGCTTCCTGGAGCATGTCACCTGGATGCGGACCGAGGAGGGAAGGCTGAGCTACCGTCAAATTCAGGATAAGATCGCGGAGTTGCCTCCCATTCCCGATGCTCTGCTGGCCGCGCGCGAACGCACCCGGATGGTGGAGCTGGAAGGCAAACTCGCCTTCACCGGGAACTGAACTGGTCACGAGGTATGTCATGCCTTCCCGCATCGCACGATCACGCCCCCTGAAGATCCTGTATGTCTCCCCGCAGCACGTTTCCGGCACCCTTGCACTGTGGCAGGAAGAACACCGGCGGCGTGGCAACGAGTGCCGTTATGTGACTCTCTTCCCAAGCGCGCATGGGTTTTCGGAAGACATCGCCCTGAACCTGCCGCTCCATCCGGATAAAAGCTGGATCGCCAAGACCCGAAAGAGGATTCAAAAATTAACACGTGGCTCGCTGGCCGACGATACTCCAATCCTGGAAATACCGCCTTATCGTCGCTATGACACTATTATCGAGACGCTTTTCTTTCGTTTCCGGGATGCGCTGATTACACCATATATCCGGCGAGCAATCCAGCGCCACGACCTGGACAGCTTCGACATCATCCATCTCGACCAGGGGGCTGGTTTCCTGCGGAGCGCCGCGTTTATCAGGCGCTGGAAGCTGATGGGTAAACATGTCGTGGCGTTTTATCACGGGTCCGATATGCGCAACCGTGGGATCTTTCGCCGGATCGACGAACTATGCGAGCTCCGCTTGACGAGCGAAGTGGACCTGCTGCATTTGGATGACCGTCTGCAATACCTGTTTCTTCCCTTCGATACGACCCGCTGGACTCCTCAGAAGGACAAACCCGCCGACGAGCGGCTGAGAATTGTGCATGCCGCACGGGTGCGCGCCTTCAAGGGTACCGACCGGATTGTCGAGGTCGTGAAAAAGCTGGAAAAACGATACCCGGTGGAGCTGGTCCTGCTGGAAAACGTCCCCCACGATGAGGCCATGCGAATCAAAGCCGGCTGCGATATCGCCGTGGACCAGATCGCCGACACCGGCGGGTGGGGTTACGGGATGAGCAGCGTGGAGTACCTGAGCATGGGCATCCCCACATGCACCAGCATGGTGCCGGAAATGGAAGCCTTCCTTCCCGATCACCCCTTCATCGCGGTTACTTCCGACACGCTTGAACGAGAGCTGGAAAAGTTGATCCTGGCTCCGGAGCTTCGCCGCAAAAAGGGCAAGGAGGGGCGCCGCTGGGTTGTACAGCACCATGATGTTCGCAATGTGGGCAACCGACTCTATGAATTGTATCGTTCGGGAGGGCTTTTTCGGTAAGTACGGTTTAGAATTCTCCAGGAGACTGGATATCACCCAATGGCTGTTGTAGAAGAGTGGAATAGTATATAGTGGTTCTTGCAAAGAATCGAACATGCTAAGATTCTTAAGTACTTGTTTATTCTGGATTCCTGCTTTCGCAGGAATGACATCATGGGACATTTCATTCGAGAATTACTATATGCTTGAACCAATGCGTTTTCAGTAACGGTTATTGGGCGAAATACGATTTCTATTGCATCTCTGTCTTTGCCTACTTCTGTTTACAAACCCTGCCTGTTTCTCCTATCTTCCTGTCAAGCCGACACATACTCATATCTGGAGTTGATATACGGACTGTTGCACAATAGGAACCAATCTCATTCCAGCGAAGCAGACTGTCGCAGAATCAAACCCACTCTCATTCCCGCCTTCGCGGGAATGAGATCCATTGGACATTTTGATACAGTCTGGAAGGCTGGAATGAGAGACATCAGAATTCTGCAACAGCCTGTATCGTTCTTCCGACAGCACCCGACTCCATGCAGGAGTCATCTAATCTCTTATTTACGGGAGGTATACACATGGCAAAGGAGTACAAGATCGCAGCGACAGCCGCAGTGCAGTCCACCATTGGTGGCGAAACCAACGCCGATGAGTGGTACAATTCCAAGGACAGCAGCGGGAAGATCCTTGGTTTGGGCCAGGGCAATGCCGTGACACTGCGTTTCGCAAAAGGCGGAACGTACGCCAGCCCGGTCTGGGGTTCTGGTATTTCGTTGGGGAGCAGTTCGACTTCGTTCGACGCTGCGTACCTGAAAGATGGCATTGACGCCGGCTTGAAGGATGGCGACGGGAACAAGGTCGTGAAGGTCGAGGTTTCCGCTTCCGGTGGCGGTACCGAAAACTTTTACGCTCGGATCAACGACAACAACTTGAATATCTACCCCCCCGCGTGATCGGCCTGTAACGACAAACATGCCTGCACCATGCCGGTGCAGGCTGTTTTTTGCAACTCAAGAGCATACTTCGGATAAGGCATACCCAGCAGCGTTACTTGACCAATCTTACCGCTTGCACAAAGGACCGGTTCGCGGCCTTGAACTGCACGAAATACATGCCGCTGGCCACCGGGCGACCGTCAACAGAAACCCCGCGCCACACCGCTTCGTAACGACCCGCCGGCTTCACGCCCCGCACAAGGCTGGCGACTTCACGTCCCAGCAGGTCGAACACACGCAGCGAAACTTCGGCGGTCTGAGGCAACCCGTAGCCGATGCGCACCGTCGAGTTGAACGGGTTGGGGTACGGCGCTTCGAGGACAAACTCGTCTGGAAGATCGGAGTCATCCTCGTCTACGCCAAGAATACCGTTGATCCAGACGGTGTCCGATTCAGCGCCGGGAGCGTTGGTGGTCAGCAGCATGTAACCCAGATTTCCTTCACCTTCAAACCCTTCCGAGTGAAGCAGGATTTCACCGCTCTCTCCGGGGGGCAGCATGTCCGGCGCCTGGGGATTCATGAAATCCGGGTCGATCCAGCCGTCGACCCACACGATATCCTCGATCTGGATGAACAGCGTGTCCGTTCCGTCATTGAAAACGCTGTCCGGGGTTTCGTAATACCACCATTCCGGGCCGTTGCTGCCCCACTCCAGCTCGATATAGCCGGGGTAGTGGCGAATAATGGCAAAGTCCTCAATGAGGTTGCCGCCGCTCAGGCAGCCGATGCCGCCGTTACGGGAGCCGTACAGCACTTCTGGGCTGCCGTTGTGGTCCAGGTCGTCCATGCCATGTACCGTCTCCACCGCGCCGCTGTTGGAGCTCGTGATGAAGATGGTTTCGCCGTCCACGCCGGACACCGCACGCACCGTGCCGTCCAGCGAGCCGAGCAGCACATCGGGGATCAGGTCGTTGTCCAGGTCCTCGCTTCTCCCAACCCGCAGCGTATTGTCGCCGACCACCGCCAGCCAGAGCTGGCTGCCGTCCTCGCCGCTGATCAGGGGCGCGTCTGCGGTCAACGTCACCGCCGCGAAATCGTTGTAACCGTCATCGTTCACGTCGCCGATCAGCTCCACTTCGGTGAAGATGCTGCCGGTGGGATACTGCCAGAGCTGCTGGCCGTTGTCGCCGTCACGCCCGGTGATGCCCTCGTAGAAGTCCGCGGTTACGATGTCGGGAACACCGTCATCGTTCAGATCGCCGCCTGCGATCACCTGCCAGATGGGGCCGTCCGTGTTGAGTGTGTTGATCACGCTGCCGTCGCTGCCATCCAGCAGGGCGAGCTGGTGGTTGGAGTCGCCGCCATTGGCCGCGGCCACGTCCGGGATGTCGTCGCCGGTAACATCGCCATAGTGGCAGACGGTATACGTTGAGCCGCCGGTCATGTAGTCCCAGACAATCGCGCCGGTGGCGCCGTTGAAGCAGTATACCGACCGGCGGCCGTCGCCGGTGGAGTTGTCGCCCGCCGCCGCCAGGATCTCCGGAACATCATCGCCGGTGATGTCGACAAAGGCATGGACCTCGTTGAAGTCGCCCAGGTCGTAATCCTGGTCATCGCCATAGGACCAGAGGATGCTGCCGTCGGCCCCGCTGAAGGCGTAGACATGCTCGTTGCCTCCACCGCACCCGATGACCACATCCGCCGCGCCGTCGCCGTCCAGATCGCCCGGTGCGGTCATGCCGCGTTCGGACAACGGATAGCCGTAGTTGAAGTTGCTCGCGCCGGTGTCATACGTCCACAGCACCACGGGATCGGAGGAGGAGGCCCCGCTGATGCACACCGCCATGGCCTCGTCGTGTACCGCCAGCACGTCGCTGACGCCGTCCCCGTCTGCGTCGCCGAAGGGCAGGATGGCGGTCACCTTGGGCTGCTCGGCAAATACGCGCCACCAGAAGTAGTTGCCGAAGTCGTCCTCATAGATTTCGCCGTGCCCCGATAGTTGGATGACCAGGAGGTCGTCGGTGTTGTCGTTGGTGAACTCCACCGTGGCCTCGTAATCAGAAGCCATCATGGGCTCGAAGAAGAACACGACCCGGGTGGTTTCCATCACGGCCAGGGTGAGCGGCGTGATATCCTCCGAGTCAAATTCAGCATCACCGTCGAAGGTCATGGACTCGAGCACGAGATCATCGAGGCCGGGATTGTAGATGTACAGGGTTTCCGCCGCGATCCCGTCGGTCTCCTGCGGAATCCAGACGCTCCCGAAGCTGATATCGGTGGTGGAGGCTTCCGGTCCGGCCATGGCGTAGACGCCGAACCCCTGCGCGAAAACTGAAACTTCCGGGTTGATCGGGTCGTTGGAGTAGATCACTGCCGTGGTGGTGTCCAGGCCCCACTCTTCCGGGGTGAAGCCGGCGGTCACGGTGAGGATGCCGTCGGGTTCGATTACGGGATTGTTCGGATCCAGGGAATAGTCGAACGCCCCGGCGAACACCGCGCTGTCCAGGATCAGGTCCATCGTGCCGATGTTCTCGATGGTAAAGTCGATCTCAGCGGTCTCGTTCAGGGCGACAAAGCCGAAGTCGATCTCTTCGACGCTGACCGAGATGATAGGCTGTTCGTCGCCCGGCTGGATCAGGTAGAGCCCCCGGTTAGTGGGCGAATCGCTCCAGTTGGCGGCCATCCACAGCAGGTTGTCCTCGTTCATGGTCAGCCCGCGCGGGTTGACGGTTCCGCCCTGGTCCTCGCTGATGGCCCAGTAGGACTCGTAGATGGCCCCGTCATCCGGGTTGATGTGATAGATCATGGCGTCTTCATTGTTGAAGTCGTCGCCCACCACCCACAGCGAGGTGTCGTCGTGCGCCACGCCTTGCGGTTGCGTGCAGGGCGAGGTGATGGTCCCTACCGACTCACCGGTTTCAATGTCTACCTGGTGGATCTCTGTCGGGTTGTCGGGGTAGTAGCGGGAGATGTAGAGATAGCCGTCGAAGCAGGTCATCCCGCCGCAGTAATCGTTGGTGGTCCAGGGACCTTCCACGCTGTCCACCACGCTCCCGTCAGCGGGGTCAACGGTATAAATGTAGTCCGTATTACCGCCGCCGAAGTCCCAGGAATACAGGTACAGGTATTCCTCGTCAAAGGCGATCCCGCGGATCTCATCGCCATGGATCGAGTACGTTTCCAGGATGTCACCGTCTTCCGGGTCGACCTTGTAGTACGAGGTGACCGTATTGTCGTCGTCGTTGGAGCCGACCCACAGGTAGGTCCCGTCGTAGCCCAGGCCGTACTGGTCTTCCGGGCCTTCGATGATGTCGATGACGGTGGCGTATGCGCCGGCGCCGGCCATCAACAGCAGCACTACAAGCGTTGTCAAACGTTTCATGTCGCCTCCTGGTCCGATGAATCCAATGGCTCCATCATGGCCTGTTTTTGTGTAGGAACGCCTCCCGCCGGTCGTGGCGCCAAGCCCATGATCTTTATAAAGTAGAAAGGTTTGGGGGAAGCGTCAATCCAATTCGGTTGGAAACTGAAAAAGAGCCGGCGGGGATGGTTTACCATGGCGCCATGCTCACTAACCCGATTATTTCGTAAAACAGGTGGCATGGCCCGGTTTGCTGTGCGCTTTCGGACGGTCTGTAATCACAATCAGCGATGGATAAGGCCGGGCGAATCTGCGGTGAACGTAGTAGAGCAAGCCGGGATAAACACGCTCCCGACACGCTCATCGCGGGATGGTTTGCAATTTGCCCCGGGCAGCTTGTCGTTGGTAACAGAATTACCGATCTCCCACAACGATGAACGCCGCTCGTGTCCCAGGTGTAAACGGGTCATCGTTGCCCGGGTCTAAACTAAAATTTGGCAAACAGTTACAGTTCTAATAGAAACCCGGGCAGTGATCAAAAGATGGTGGAATAGTTCGGCGATTCGTTCATTGCCATGGTGAATTATGCACGAAGCATCTCGCATCAAGCTGCCCGGGGCAAAACCCAGCAAACCTGCTGCCAAGAAGCCCGGATATTTCACGAACGAACCACGGCAGTGGTTCTCTGCCATAGTCCAAGGTTCACGCAGTCCGTTTGGCGCGCACCTTGGGGACAGGTTTGCCAGATCCTTCAACCCAGGCAGCGGGTTGCATAAAAACGACAACAAACTGTCGTCAAGTGGTTCAAACCCGAAAACCCTTTAAACCGATTCTATATCAAGGGTTATGTTTACGAAGCATGAACTCTCGAGAAATATCCGGGCTTTTGTTTTTTTCGTTTCCACGAGCATACCCGGACGTAGTTTATGTGCATTCAAATTCGCGGTGCATCCCGGGACCGGGCGCCTGGTGGTGATCGAGATGAACCCGCGTGTAAGCCGGTCCTCGGCGCTGGCGTCGAAGGCGATCGGTTTCCCCATCGCCCGCATCGCCGCGAAGCTGGTCCTGGGCTATCGTCTGGATGAGATCGACAACGCCATCACCCGGAAAACGCCAGCCTGCTTCGAGCCGGCGCTGGATTATATCGTGGTGAAGATCCCCCGCTGGGCGTTTGAAAAGTTCCCCACTGTGGATCAGACCCTGGGCAGCCAGATGAAGTCGGTGGGCGAAGCGATGGCCATCGGCCGGACTTTTCCGGAAGCCTTGCAGAAGGCGCTCAGAAGTTTGGAACAAGGACGGTATGGGTTGGGTGCGGACGGCAAGGATGTGATCGCGTCGGACCATGTCGAGCCGCACCTGCTGGGTGAATGGCGCAAGATGGTGATGAGCAAGCTGGCGAAGCCGTGCGCCGAACACGTCTTCTACCTCAGACATGCTCTCAAGCTGGGCGTCGATGTGGAAGAAGTCGCCCGGGTTACCGGGGTAGACCCGTGGTTCCTGGACCAGATCGCAGCGATTGTGGAGATGGAGCAGCGGCTGCGCGCGGCGGCCCCTCGCAGCGACGTCGACATGACCACACTCCGGAAAGCGATTACCCCCCCAAAGGACGAGGGCTATGACAGCGTCATGGTCAACTGTAACCCGGAGACCGTATCTACGGACTATGACATTTCCAGCCGTCTGTATTTCGAGCCGATCACGCTGGAGGATGTGCGGGAAATCTGCGAGGTGGAGAAACCGGATGGGGTCATCGTGCAGTTCGGCGAGCAGACGCCGTTGAAAATCGCTCAAGAGTTGCAGAACCAGGGTGTCAAGGTATTGGGAACGTCACCCGCGAAGATCGCCGCGGCAGAAGACCGCGAGTTGTTCGGGGATATCCTGCGCTCCCTGAAGATTCCACACCCATCGTTCGGCATCGCGAAGGATTACACCGAAGTAGCGTACACAGCGGAAGAGGTGGGCTACCCGGTGCTCGTACGACCGAGTTTCTTGCTGGGCAGGCGAGCCATGGAGATCGTCTATGACCTGGAGGGCTTGCACTGTTACCTGCACGAATCGGCGAGCGAGGTCACCCCGGAGCACCCGGTGCTGATTGACCGCTATATCGAGGACGCATTCGAGTTTGACGTGGATGCGGTGTCGGACGGTGAGAAAACGCTGATCTGCGGGATCATGCAACACATCGAGCAGGCGGGGGTGCATTCCGGCGGAAGCCTATTCCAAAGCGTTGTACGCCTCCGGAACATACCTGCCGGAAGCCGGCAAGGGCGGGGTCATCCTTTCCGTGCATGACAAGGATAAACCGCGCATGCTGACTATTGCTCGAAAGCTGCACGAAATGGGGTTCATGTTGTTTGCGACGCGAGGCACACAAGCTTTCCTTCAGGAAAATGGTTTGCAGGCGGACTTTGTGTTCAAGGTGAACGAGGGACGGCCCAACATGGTGGACCGGATGGTCAACGGAGAAGTGTCGCTGATCATTAACACACCGTTGGGAAAGGAATCGTATTTCGACGAGCGCATTGTCGGCGAGACCGCCTACCGGATAGGATTGCCGGTGATTACCACGTTATCTGCGGCGGAAGCCGGTCTGGACGCCATCCGGCGGATCGGCCAGAATCCCCTGCAACCCTTCCGCTTGCAGGATATCATTCGGTGAGTTCGGGTTGTTCGGCCTGGTGTAGCGTTTTCGCGGCTTCTTTCAGCCCCTCCCAGTTTTTGCTTTGGCCATAGACCAGGCCCACCCCGAAGGCAATCACAATAACGGTGAGCATGGCAAAGTGACGGAATGATGCGATGTCCAGCGACAACCGTTTTCGAATCAGCAACCAGCCATAGATCCCCAGGCCGCTGCCGATGATGTCCATCACCCAGTCGAGGATATCTTCCAGTTCGGGTGGCCGCGACAGGGTTTGAATACCCTCATCAATTACCCCAAAGAGCGCCATCCCGCAGAGCAACCAGAGGCTGAACACCCGTCCGCCGAACAGTCCGGCCACGAGCAGACTGCCCATGGCATAGAGGCCGACATGTACCACCTTGTCGAAGTGAGGAATGCCGGTCATGGTGAATAGAGGAGGGGTATTCACCGATGGGATCAGGCCCAGACGAATGATCAACCCAATCCAGGCCGCCAGCGCTAGCCACCAGACCAGTCTGAAGGGCGGATCGGACAGGGGGCCGCCCAGCCAGAAAGCAGCACGTGTTGTTCGCATCAACGGGTTCCCATTTGCTCGTGCAACCAGTTCACGTATCGAATCACTCCCGCCCGGATACCCGCCGCAGTAGCCTGTTGAAACGCCGGGTCAATCGTCAATTGTTCTTCCCACGGGTGCATCATAAAGCCGCACTCGATCAACACCGACGGGCAGAAGGTCAGGCGCGGAATAGCAAGATCCTGGAACCGGATGCCATTGCCTTCCCAGCCGACAAATTCACGGATGCTCTCATACAGAGCTTCGGCGTAAGGCAGAGAATGCCGGTGGTTGTAATGCAACGAAACGCCGTGATGGTTATTCGGGTTGGTTCCCTGGCCCACAGCGTTGTAATGCAGGCTCATCACCAGGTCGGCCGCT
Source organism: uncultured bacterium (assembly GCA_964648415.1). Lineage (GTDB taxonomy): Bacteria > Electryoneota > Electryoneia > Electryoneales > Electryoneaceae. The sequence continues at coordinate 11,209 of CAZYOC010000024.1, forward strand.
TCCCGCTGGGCGAAACGGACCCGTTCGCCCACAGTGATTCCCACGTCCTCGGTGCGGGTATAGATTACCGTCGCCCCCGCCTCTTCCAGCGTCGCGCCCACCACCCGGGCGAGTTGGGGCAGCACTTCCTTCTCCGACAGGCCGGTCGGCCCTACCGCGCCGGTGCTCCAGCCGCCGTGGCCGGGATCGACCACGATACGCAACCCCTGGAGTGGCTGCCCGGCCGGGAGATCCAGGTCCGGTGGTTCGATGATGGTCCAGAGCAGCGAATTGCCCTCGAAGCTCACATCCCAGCCCCACAGGTACGCGGGGTCGATAAAGGCGCGGAGACGATAGGTGGCGGGATCGAGCTGCCGCCAACGAACCTCGCTTACCACCTCGCTGCCCACCGGTTGATGAAGGATGTCGGTCCAGCCTTTGGCGCCGTAGAGCGTCAGGTCCAGCAACCCGTCGGCGGTGCGTTCCACTCGGAACGGCATCCGGTAATCGCCCACCGGCACGCGAATGGTAGTAGCGCGGCCCTCGACTTCCGAATGGACCACGTGGATCACCGGCGGATCGGGCATGGCGGAGATCGTGTCGACAATACAAAACTCGTCCTTGATCCATCCCACCATGCCGTCGCCCAGCGGAATGCGGTACATCCGGTGGCTGCGGTCACGGGAATCCGGTTTGTAGCCGTCGGTTCGCAGTGTCGTGCCGGGGGCCGGGAAGAGGTCATACGCCCCGGGCCAACTGCTGCGGATGACCCCGTCACGGTATTCCGTGGGCTGCGTGGTGATGACAGCGTTCATGGGGGTGAACAGAATGGGCGCGTCGGGCTCCGCCGGGTCCGACAGGCGGAAACGCAGCACCTTGCGGACCTCGACGATTTCCATGTCGAGTTCCTGCGAGGGGGCGCGGTAGACGATGGGAACGATGCCGTAGCGGCCTTCCGCATACAACCCGGGCTGGTCCACGATTTCAATGTGGTCGTAGCCTACCCACGCCAGCCAGCCGCCGCCGGGGTGAATGGGAACCGTCTCGCCGCAGACGGTCAGTTCGCCGGACACGTCGGTCACATTGCCCAGCACGAACACACTGTCCTCCGGCCCCCAGGGGACCACAAGCTGGTCCGGGGCGAGTTTGGGGTAGATGATTTCCAGGCCTGCTTCGCCGGCAGGGATGGGTTTCGGGGCGATGGAAGGGTAGCCGTCCTGTTTGAGGAGAGGCGTGTCCGGAGGGTGCGCCATCGCCGGGAGCTGCTTCATGGGCATGTGCTGTGGGTCGCGGCTGGCCTGCTGCAGGCCGCTGCTGCAGCCGGATACGATCACCACCACCAGCGCCGCGGACATAATGACCACCACGAGAGTCGGATTCACTCCCGCCCACATCCTTCGCAAGCGTTCCTTCATCACGTTAGGATCCACTTCGATTTCCTTCAACGATGTTGTCTTTGGGGACTGCACATGGCGCTACGCTTTGGGCCTGTCTTTCATATTGGATCTAAACATCCATGAGTGTCATTCCCGCCTGCGCGGGAATGAGAGTAGTACGGGCGTCCCGCCCGTGAATAGAGTCGATTTGCGACAGAATAATGTTCATTGAGACCCCTATTCAGAGCCTCCCTGTTCCCCTGTTAACCTCTGATGCAGCAGGTAAATCCCCTCGAGCACCAAGTCCGGTTCGAGGGCGTCAATCTCCGGCAGCAGGGGCAGCATCAGCGACGCCTGCCCGCCGGTGGCGATCACGGTCACCTCAGGGGCGTTTAACTCCGTACGCATGTCCGCGATCAACCCGCGCAGCGCCGATGCCGACCCCTTCAACAATCCAATTTGAATGGACTCGTCCGTCGTGGAGCCGATGGAGGATTCCGGTACGCTGAAATGCACCTTGGGCAGCAGGGCGGCGGATTTATTCAGCGATTCCATGGCCGTCTCCAGGCCCGGCAGGATCACGCCGCCCAGGTACTCGCCCTCGCCGCCGACCACGTCAATGGTGATCGCCGTCCCGAAATCGAGAATCAGCAACGGGCCTCCGTACTTGCGGAACCCGGCCACGGCGTCGCAGACACGGTCCGCTCCCACCGCTCGCGGGTTGCGGTAGCGGTTGTCAAACCCCTCGACTTCACCGTGGATGAAAACCGGCTTGACACCGAGATAGGATTGGGCCATCTCGCCATAGACCATGCCTGCTTTGGGCGCGACGCTGGCGATGGCGACCGCGTCCACATCCTCCGGCTGTACGCCGGCGTCACGGCAGAGCATGGTCACCAGCACCCCGGCCTCGTCGGCGGTTCGCCCGGAATGGGTCGACAAACGCCGCCGGATGGTCAACTTCGCGCCGCGGAAGATCCCCAGCACCACGTGGGTGTTGCCGACATCCAGCGCCAGCAGGATCGGGTCACTCATGGTCCAGCTCCTCGATGCTTTCCGCCGAATTGACGATATGTGGGGTGTCGCCTTCCATGATAATCAACGCACCGTTCTCGGCAACGCCGCGTATCACCCCCTCCACAGGCTCCTTGTCTTTGCCGCTTTTCACCCGAACCCGTCGGCCTTTCGCGTCCGATGCCTTCAGCCAGTCCTCCTGAACCGTGGACGGGTCGAATTTCCAAGCCTCGACACGGTCTGCCAGACGTGGGAGAAAAGCAGTGAGCAGCCCGGAGCGGGTCCAGTCCAGATCGGCTTCCTCCTGCAGCGAGGTCGACGGGTAGAGCAGGAGGCGCTGCTGTTCGGCGTCCAGCGGAAAGAAGTTCACTCCGGCGCCCACCACCACCGCCCAGCCCGACCGGATCTCCTGGGACTCGCACAATACGCCCGCGAGTTTACCGTTGGGACTCAATACGTCGTTGGGCCACTTGAGCCGCAGGGTGATGCTTCCACCACGCTGCTTCGCCTCCGCTTCGACGGCCTCCTTCAGCGCCAGCCCCGCCACCAGGGGCAACAGGGTGACCGGCGAACGGGCGTCATCCAGCTTGATCAGCACCGACATATACAGGCCGCCCGCCGGGCTGAACCAGCGCCGTTGGTGACGTCCGCGGCCCGCCGTCTGGTAGTCCGCCACGAGCACGGTCCAGCCGGTCTCCGGGTCATCTTCCATCGAGTGCAACAGATCGCGGTTGGTGGATTTGGTGCTCTCGGTCCACAACACGCGGAGGCCGGGCAGCTTGTGCCGCAGCACCGCCTCCAGCCGCTTGGTGTCAATAGGATCCAACGGTTGCAATCCTCCGGGTACGCCTCCCATACCTGCCCTGCCTGGTTGGTTTCTTTCCGCTCCCCAAAGATACAATCTCCGGAGGGATATCGCCCGGATATTTCACGAACGAACCACGGCAGTGGTTCTCTGTCATAGCCGAGGGCTCGCGCCGTCCGTCTGGCGCGCACCCTCGGGACAGGTTTGCCGGATCCCTCACCTCCGGCAGCGGGTAGCATAAAGCAAACGGTCATCATGTGATTCAAAGCCGAAAACCCTGTAAACCGCTTCTTTATCAAGGGTTAAGTTGGCAAAGCAAGAATACTCGTGAAATATCCGGGATAGGGGACTGTTACCTTTTCAAAACGAAGCGAGAGTGTCAATCACGAACACCTCTTTCCAAAAAGGTAACTGTACCCATATTCCTGATTTATAGTAATTTCTGAAAGCCTGGCGCGATAGTACCCCCAACGGTCATTCCTGCGAAGCGGACTCTTCGCTGGGATGAGAGAGGTTCTTCATGTGATACAGTCTACAGAGAACCCGTCCCGCTCATGCTGATGTCACTTCACGATTCAGATCCATCAAACCTGCTGCATTGGACCACAGGAAACGTAGGCTTTCGATAAGAGCAATGCCAGAGATGAACCCCTATTTCCGCAACGCTTTCAGAGTGTAGGTGAGGGGGATTTTGTCCTCGTAGCCGGGGATGATCCAGCGGCCGGGTTGATGTTCTTTCATGACGGGCATGGCCTTGTAGAACAACCACGGCCACTCGTGGAGAAACTCGATGCGCAACCCGGCTCCGGCCAGTGCGCTGACCACATCGCCCAACGACCAGCTCCACTCCCAGGTGGGCGCCTTCGGGATATACAACGGATCAGCGTAGTCGCCCTCGCCCGGCTCGCCGGGGAGGGCGTCGCGGCTGTGGAAGTAAGGGTACTTCAGCTCGAGACGCTGCTGCTTGTCGAGGTCAATGACGAACAGTAGAGGATGCAACTCCATCAGGTAGAAGACGCCGCCGGGCGAGAGAGAGTCTGCGATCAGCTTGGCCCAGACGTCAAGGTCATGCAGCCAGTTCAGCACGCCCCGGCTGGTGTAGACAATGTCGTAGGGCGGATCCAGCAGGGGACGAGCCTCGTAAACGTTGGTCTCGATGAAGGTGGCCTCCAGGCCGGCTTGCCGGGCAAGGCCACGGGCCTTCTTGATCGCCACGCCGGAGAAATCCAGGCCGGTGACCTTCGCGCCTTCACGCGCCCAGGAGAGTGTGTCCAGCCCGAAATGGGATTGCAAGTGCAGCAGGCGTTTCCCCTGCACCGGGCCGAGTTCGGCGAGCTCCAGGGGGTCCAGGGAAGTCTGGCCCGCGAGGAACTCATCCACACCAACAAATTGGTCACCATATTTTTCGATATGGACCGGGGTGACTTCATCCCACCAGCGCCGGTTGTCGGCAGTGTAGTCTGGCATGGGACCTCGCGGTATGTTCAGTTGTACAAGTCTCGGAAACGTTTCTCTTTCAGGCAGTGACGCTTTAAGTTGACACCCCACCAGGTGTAGTAGACCAAACCGGACGGCGCGAGAATGATTTGTCGTTTGAGGTTCCCGGCAAGCTCCGCCAGGGGGGTGACCTGGATGAGGACAGCCAGGATCACAATGGTGGTCATGCCGGCCACCAGGGGCAAGCCCAGGCAACGCCGAATTGCCAACAAACCGCCGCGACTGCAATGGGAGAAGATGATGCTGGGCGGGACCATGGCGGTGGACAGCGTCCTGCGGGCGCGCAGGTAGCTGACCCCGTAACTGATGATCAGGGCGGGAATAAAGAGCAATCCCAGGTGAATCAGTAACAGCTCCATGGACGCATATTCCTTAAGGATAACAGGATTTGAAAGATACGACATGCGTTTCACATTTTCAGCAGTTTTTCACCCGGGTCTCCCTGCGAACGGAGGTTGATTCTATTTCGAGACAGTGGGTATATTAAGTAGGATAGTAGAATTAGCAGACAGAGGGCGTTACCCTTGTCCGGCTGTTTTCCATTTGTCGAATCCTGTTTTTGGCAACCACGATCCATTTTTCTTGTAGAAATAGCGGGATTGATTTGTGTCGTCACAGTTTTTGCGAGGTAGTCGAAAGCAGCCTCCTCAGACTCGATGGTTTGAATAAGCATGTGATTTGCACGACACGGGCAAAATGAGTTTTTTTGGAAAGAGCGAGCTGATTTATTTGGCCGTTTTGACTTGGTCAAGGTTCATACAAGGGGTTAAAAGGTGAAAATCGCGGTTTTTACGGCAGCTTTTCCCACGCGTGTAAGTACTTTTCTGGCACGCGACCTTTTTACTCTTATTCAAGCTGGTCACGATGTTGACGTGTTTACGATGCGGCCATTGGAGAAAGATTTATTTCGTTTAATTCCCGATTATTTAGATAGAAAGGTGCTTCCAAGGAAAAATTATCATCACTATACTTGTTTGCAAACTTTTTTCAGCTTTTTAAAGTTACATCCCAAGGCATATATTCAAATAATCCTGCAAACAGTAAAAATTCTATTGAACACTCCCTGCAGGCGTTTTGATTTAATTAGTAAAAATATTTACGCCTCTATTCTTGGGGCGGTTTATAGCAAGAAAGCTGATCAATTTGATCTTGTTTTGTCATATTGGGGTAATTATTCAGCTACTAGTGCTATTTTATTTAACAAACTATCGTATAAAGAATCCCCATTCGTAATGATATTGCATGCAGGCACCGATTTGTATCGTGATCGTATTTTAATGGAGTCTAAACTTCACTATGCCGATTTGTTGTTTACTGTATGCAATTATAATAAGCATTTTATAAAAATTCACTATCCGAAATTGTATCCGAAAATTCAACATAAGATTAAAATACATATTTTAGGGCTGGATCTTGAGCAGTTTAAGGTCACTGACACGAAACGAGCCAACAATGTAGTAATCGGCGTGGGTGGATTTCGCAAAGCGAAAGGATTCCACTATCTGGTGCGCGCCATTGGCGAGTTAAAACGCCGTGGCCGTCTCGTCAACCTGCAGTTGATCGGAGATGGTGATGAGTACTCGAATCTGAAACGAATTGCGGCGGAAGAAGGGGTCGTAGACCAGGTTGTCTTTTTCGGATGGCAGAAAAACACCTTTGTACAAGACGCTATGCAGAAAGCGACCATGCTGGTGCATCCTTCGGGGATTCCCGGCGATGCGATGCCCACGGTGTTGAAGGAGGCCATGGCTTTGGGCACACCGGTGATCGGCTCCGCGATTACATGTATTCCTGAGTTGCTGGGGAACAACCGGTACGGTTTGGTTTTTCCCCCGCGCAATGTGAAAGCTATGGCGGATCGGATCGAGAGAGTCTTGGTGGATCAGGATTTGCGTCAACATCTGTCCCGTATGGGTCGCAAGCGAATTGAAGAGTTCGCCGACAACAAAACCAATGGCAGGTTGTTCTTGGAGCAGATTGAAAAACTCGTCGACGGATGATGGCTGTGGTCAATGGCAGCGACACGACCGTGGCTGGCCCCTGTCGGCGGCCGAGGCTGATGGATCGCGACAGGTCCCAAAGCTCATCCCATTACAGGAGATGGATCATTCGTTACTTTCTGCGTTTGCCGGTAGTGGCAGTGCTCGCCTTCTCCCTGGGCTGGCTTCAGGCAACAGCTCAACAACTTCCTCAGGATTTCGGGTTTTCCTCACAGACGGATTACCTGCTTGACGCCGGGTATACCTGGCCACAGCAAACCCTGCAACACCCGATATCCAGTGGTGTCACTTCCTGGCAAGACGATCAAACCGCTACTGTGTGGTTGCTGCGTCGCTTCTCGCGGTGGCGTTCGCAAGCGCAGGAGATGATGGAGCGGTCCCGTACGGGGATAGGAATGCATGCCCTGCCTGCCATAGGGATCGCGAATGAAGCAGGCGATGCGAAACGTTTTTCGGAAACGGCCTTGCAGACCCATATGTTGATCCAATTCAGAATCCATGAGATCGTCTATGGCGGAATCTATTCCCGCGCCACCAACCAGGGTGGAAGCCTGCCGCATTATACGGGAGTACCACGGGACCGTAGTCGTTTCGGGCTTGATACCGGCGAGTTTGACCAGGCCTACATCGGCATTGAAGGAGACTGGTATCGGGTCGAGTTGGGTCGGAACCGGCAAATCTGGGGCCCCCTGGCGACGGACAACCTGGTCCTGTCCGCCAATCAACCAGCCTATGAACGTCTCGCGGTAGATCTGAGTTTCGGGCGCTGGAAGGCTCGTTTTTTCTATGGCTTCCTTGAAGCACTGGAAGCGGATACTGTGCAAGGAGTCAATCAACGTTACATCTCCGGGCGCATGCTGGAATACTCCAACCGCCGCAACTTTGTAGTGGGGCTCGGCGAAGTCAGCATCATGTCCGGCATTGATCGCCCTTGGGATCCTGCCTACCTGAACCCCATCGCTTTGCATCTGGAGGTGGATCAGAACAATCGCTCCAACGCTTCCACGGCAAACGACAACAATGCGGTCTGGTTCGCACATCTGGACTGGTATCTGTTTCAGCAGTTACGCCTCAGCGGCACTATCCTGATGGATGAGTTCCAGTTGGATGAGGAGGACCGGGAGCAGGGCAGGCCTGACAACCTCGCCTACCTGGGGCGTCTGGCCTGGTCGCCAAGGATGCTGAGATCAACGTGGGTCACGTCCACCCTTTTCACAGAATACGTGCGCATCAATACGTTCACGTTACAGCATTTTGTACCCGCCAACAATTTTGTCTCTCGCAACCGGCTCCTGTTCCACCCCATCGGCAATGATGCCGATCGTCTCGAAGTTGGCGGACGTTTGATCTTCGGTTGGAATATGCTATTGGAAGCTGCCTGCGGCATGCAGCAACGAGGTGGCAATTCCCTGCTGGTGAATCCTTATGATGGATTTCAGGGAGAATTTCTGGATGGACCATTCCCTTCTTCACCTGCCTTGGAGAACACCTACCTTCGGCTCAAGCTGCACACTGAACCGATCACCGGTCTGCAGCTGGAATGGAATGGGAAAATTGACCTGGATACGTCCACTGAGCTACCGATGGAAAGACATGAAATCGTGGTGAGATACTACCTGCCGATGGTGTTTGGGACAAACCAATGATACGGCGAACCGGCTGTTCGAATCGCATTGTTTATCTGGTGGGCTGCATCGCCAATGGCGGTATCGAACGCCAACTCGAGTACATGCTCACTCATATGGATCTCCGTCAATACCGGCCACTGGTTATTGGCTACACGCATACTCCGGATTCCCCCTGGATTCAACATTACCACGATCTGGGTGTAGACGTCAGACTGGTACAATCCGGCCGGGGACGTGCGGGTAAACTCCTCCATCTTCGTGAGATTCTGAAGCAGGCCAGCCCGGAAATCATGCAGTCGTTGTCTTTTTACACCAATTTTCCCTTATGGTTGGCTTCAAGGGGGTTACCAGGTATTTGCGTGGGCAGCTCCCGCTCGTTTTGGCCGGCGGATATGCGCATGAACGGCCGGCTGTTGGGGACGCTGAATGTGCGCTTCCCGGGCGTGATTCTCGCCAACAGCCGGATCACGGCGGACGGGTTGCAGTCGATCCGGCGCCCCTTCAGGCCACGACGAGTGGAGTTTACCCCTAATGCCATCCATCTCAAGGAAGCCGCCGTTTCGCAGCCTTGGCCGGAACCGGAAAAGCCGTTCACCATCGTCAGTGTCGGACGGATGGAGATCCCGAAAAACTGGCCGCTGGCGCTACGAGCGGTGAAGCGCTTCGGCGAACTCTATGGCCGGCCCTGGCGCTTTGTGGTATGCGGTAGCGGGACGTTATTTGATCGCGTGGTTGCATTGGCGAGCAAACTGGGCCTTCAGAACAATATCCAGTTTACCGGCTTTACTCAAGACCTGACCCCTTATGTTGCCGGCTCCCATGTTTTTCTCTTAACTTCCTTCTACGAGGGCACACCCAATGCCCTGCTGGAGGCGATGCTCGCCGGACGGCCGGCGGTCGCCGCCGCCGTCGGCGATGTGCCACGTTTAATCACCCATGGCGTGAACGGTTGGCTGGTGGAGGATCGGAATCCGGAAACCTACACCCGCCACCTGTTGCGCCTTGCCGCGCACCCGATAGTTGCCCGGGACATGGGGCGACTGGCGCGGCAACGGGTAGAACAGGAGCCCGGCCCCGCCGATCTGGTAAAACAGCAGTTCGAGATCTACCGCTCGCTTGGTTGGTCCGGTTGATCTGAAGAGCCCACCTCGTCATCGGGTCTGGTTCCCACATACAACCAGCCCTCGATTACACTGACCGAATCCACCAGACTGACCTCTGGAAAATCCAGCGGCGCATACCGGCGTGTCGACTCGCCAATAAACAACAGGCGGTGATGGTCGTTCCGCCAGTTCAGGGGTAGAGGCGGTTCAGAACGGAAAGTGGTCAGCTCACGTGTGTTACGGGCGATGGTCGCCAGCAGGTCGTTTTCGCTCGCGTGGACGATCTGAATGGAAGTCAGCGCCGGGAAATCAATCATGGCGGCTCGCCAGGGATAAACACCGTCGTAACAGACGATAGCGGTGGCGCCTTCGAATTCCTGACTTAGCACAGCATCGCGCCAGGTTTCCAGCAATCGGTCATTGCGTTCAATCCGTGCGGCGGTATAAGGCGGCGCAAGGTCAAATCGTTCCCACGGCATGGTGAACCACATCGCCGACAGCAGCAATACAACGCCCACGGCGGTCCAAGCCTGGCGTGCGGTTCGCGCGGCGTAGGTAAGCAGGATGCCGATCAACAGGGTTAACGGCGGATGGAGAAACAGGAAATGACCGCCATAGAAGGTAAGGATGAACAGCACCATGGGCGGGATCACCCACCAGACCAAGAACCAGCGGATCGGTTTAGCGATCTTCAGCCAGGCGGAAGGAATCACGGAGATACGGAACAAAAGCGCCACCGGGGCGAATCCAATCGAAAACAGCAACCAGCCGCTTGCCTGCAGGGTGCGATGCAACCGGTAGGTCAGCCAACCGCCTCCCTGCTCCGCGAACAACACACGGCTGAAGCTGAACTCGTGCAAGCCGCCGGTGAAGTAGTCCCAACCCTGTCCGGACGCAACCACGGCGGGGGCGAACCACAGCAGGATCCCGAGTGCTCCCGCCCCAGCAGCGGTAAAAAAATGCTTCAGGCGAGCATGATCTTGTGTCATCGCCCACAGCAACAATGGGATGAGGAAAAGGCTTTCGGGACGGAAGCCTCCCATCCAGCCGATCACCAGCGCCGCCCAGCTCCAGCGCCACAGGCTCTTTTTGTCCCACAGCACCAACCACGCCCCGGCGATACTGACACAGGCGCCGGCGGAGTAACTCAAACCGATCTCCCCAAAGTGCCACAACATGGGATTGAAGGCGGACAGAGTAGCGGTCAGCAGACCGAGCATTTCGGCTTCCTGCGCATCGAAGCCCAGCCGTTCCGCCACCGTGTCCCGTGTGAAACGGTGCAGCAGCCAGACCGCGAGGAGACTGTACAGCAGCGAGGTGGCGTGCAAGACATCCAGCGGGTCGCCCTGGATCAGGCGCCGGAGGGCGTGCAGCACCATGACGTGGTTGAAGTAATTGGGAAAATGCGGCATGTCCTCGGCGGGCCGCCAGGCATCGACCGAAAGCAGGAAATTGAACGAGTCCCAGCTGTACGGTTCCGATGCGATGTAGGGCAACCGGCTGAGGAGCAGGGCCAGCAGCAGCCACCAGATCCCGTAGCGCCAGATGACTGCGCCGCCGGTGGTTCCCGCCTCTTCTGCGCGACTGAGGCTTGCTTCCGGTGAAGTGGACATGCTGGAAAATAGAACTCCGCACAAGCGAATGAAAGGGGCGAGCTGATTCGGATGGGCAAATATGGTAACCCCATTTCTCCGTCGTATTTCACGGGGGAAAACCCAAACACCCATTGCTACCCGGCTTGAGTCTCGCTACTTTGCAGCATGTTTCTGGATCGACTGACAGTAGAGGTGCAGGCGGGAGACGGCGGCAACGGTGTTACCTCGTTTCGCCGCGAAAAGTTCGTCGCCAAGGGCGGTCCGGACGGCGGCGACGGCGGCCGGGGAGGGCACGTCATCCTTCAGGTGGACGAAGGCCTTGCCACGCTGCTTGATCTCCGCACCTTGCCCCAACTGCGTGCTGAGAACGGCCGTCATGGAGCGGGTAAGAAGATGACCGGCCGTGGCGGGAAAGATCTGGTGCTGCGCGTCCCGCAGGGCACCCTGGTCTACGATGATGCGACCCATGAGCTGATCGCTGATCTCACGGATAAAGACCAGGAAGTCATCGTGGCCAAGGGGGGCCATGGCGGCAAAGGGAACGCTCGTTTCGCCACCCCGCAGGTGCGTGCGCCCCGAAAATCCACTTCCGGTGGGCAGGGCGAAACCCGGACTCTTCGGCTTGAGCTTAAGCTTATCGCTGATATCGGCCTGGTGGGGTTACCCAATGTGGGTAAGTCGACCTTGCTGTCGGTGATCAGCGCCGCCCGTCCCGAGGTGGCGGATTACCCGTTCACCACCTTGACCCCTCACCTGGGCATGGTCAAGGGGCAGGGCTGGCGCAGTTTCGTTGTCGCCGATATTCCCGGTTTGATCGAAGGCGCCTCGAAGGGCAAAGGTCTGGGGCACCAGTTTTTACGGCACATCGAACGCACCCGTGCGCTGGCCATCCTGATTGATTCCCTTGACGAGGAGCCCAAGGTGACACTGACAACCCTGCTCGATGAACTGGAAGCGTTCAACCCGGCGCTGCTGGATAAACCGCGTATCGTGGTCCGATCCCGGTCTGACCTGGGCGGGGAATCCTGGGAGCAGGAAAAACTGCGTTTCTCCGCCGCCACACAGGAAAACATCCCGGAATTGTTACGATTATTCGAGAAAATCATCCAGGAATCCGAAGATGGCCTCCCCGACGAAAGCTCGTACTGAAACCAACTCCCTGCTTGACGCCATGGCTGTGAGCCCCTGGCCGGCGTTGGCATTGTTGAAGGGTTCGGGGAACACCTCCGAGCTCCAGGAAGAAAAAGCCGCGCTCCTGGCACTGCTCCGAGCTGCCGGAGTGGGCAGCCAGACCGCCTGGAAGCTGGCGGATCTCTTCGACAGCGCACGTGGCGTGGCCGGCATGGATGACGGCACCCTGGAAACGGTGGGTGCGCTGAAGCCGGAAACCATCCAGAGCTTCCGTGACGCTCTCGCGGCAGGCTTCGGCTACAAACAGCTCGAAGCCGCCCGCAAACTGGGTGTACGTGTTCTGTTGCCCGGCGAGGGTGACTACCCGCCGCTGCTCACCCGCTCCTTTTCCCCGCCTGCGTTGCTATACGCTTGGGGACAGCCATTGCCGACGGATGGTCGTGCTGTGGCGATTGTCGGCAGCCGTAAAGCTGATGAACCGAGTGTCGAGCTGGCCCACCAGATCGGCGCGGGGCTGGTCAAGGCAGGCATGGCGACGGTGTCGGGGATGGCCTATGGCATCGACGCGGCGGCGCACCGCGGCAGCCTGCAGGAAGGCGGCCCCACTGTCGCCGTGCTCGGCTGCGGTGTGGATGTCGTCTATCCTCGTCAGCACCGAAAACTAAGGGACCAGATCGTCCGCGATGGCGCCGTAGTCAGCGAACTCTTCCTTGGCGTGGGCCCCGAACCGAAACACTTTCCCATGCGCAACCGGATTATCGCCTGGATGAGCGCAGCCACAGTGGTAGTGAAGGCCGCCCAACGGAGCGGCGCACTCATTACCGCCGCCTACGCCCTGCAGGAAAACCGCGAGGTGTTCGCCTGCCCGGGGCATCCGTTGTCACCCGGGTTCGCCGGCACGAACCACCTGATCAAACAGGGGGCAACCCTCACACGCCACGCAGCGGACGTCCTGGAGGTCATCGCCCCCATGGTCGGGCTGGATCTGACCACCGGGCAGGAAACACTGGACCTTGACGCCATCCCTTCCGGGCTGGATGCCGAAGAGCAGAAGGTCTACACCGCATTGGATCCGGTCGAGAAGATCCACGCCGACCGGCTGGCCACAAAACTGAAACTGGACACCTCCCGCCTGGGCGTGCTGCTGCTCAGTATGGAACTGAAAGGTGTAATCAAACGCTTGCCCGGCGATCACTACATCCGATCGGTCTCAACACAGTAAATCAGGCCCGGGATTAGCAACGGTCAGTTCGTTGCAGAAGAATCGCCCGGTGGGATTACATCGTCGTTGTCCGCCGAGCCGTTGATATCAATAAAATTCAGCCCGCGTGCGTAGCCCTCACGTTTCAGTTGCTTCAGCCTGGTCAATTTCTCCACGAGCTTCTGCATTCGGTCGACGCTGTTCTTGATCTTGTCCAGCCAGGCAGCCTGGTCCTCGTTCACTTCGCTCATGGCCATGATGTCCGCCGCGCCCTTGATCACCGCCATCGGATTGTTGAACTCATGCGCCAGGGTGATCGCCATCTGGGTGACGGTTTTCAATTGCTCGTGCTCGATCAGGGTCTGCCGGAGTTTCTTCCGTTCTCGCAGGTCGCGGATCACCAGGCAGGCGAATGCGCTGGTGTGTTGTTCGGCGGACAACAGGACTCCCTTTACTTCCACCGGGTAGGCGCCGATGTCGGCGTGGTGAATCAGGCCTTCCTGTGCGATCCCGCCACCGATCCACAGCTCCAGGCTGGGCTCCAGTTCCGCCAGTTCCGGGCTGGCCGGCGAGAGCAGGGTGAAGATGTTCTCCGATTCCAGCGTCTCCAGGGTGTGCCCCAACAGGTCCATCGCCCAGGAATTGGCGTAGCGAATGCTGCCGTCCATGTCCACGAACACGATCCCGTCGGTGAGGATGTCCATGATCTCCACCGCCACGTCGTCATCGTAGAAGGACTGGAGATTGACGGCGGGCTCATCGGTGACAAACAGGGCGAACAGGGGCTCGGTCTCTTCGCCGGCGACCGGCACAATCACAAGCTGCACCTTGTGCTCTTCGCCGTCCGCATCCCGAATGGTCGCCTTGTGCAGGTTGTCGGAAGGCAGATCGCTCTCGGTATACATCACTTCGGCGATGGTGGAGTGGTCGAGGGTGGGGCTGCGGAGGAGCTTGGACAGGGAGTCGCCGGCCACATCCATGGTGGAATACCCATAGACATCCCGGAACGGGCGGTTGACCGCTTCGACATGCTTGGCCGAATCGACAATCACCACCGGCTGGGGAACGACATCCAGAAGCTGCGCTACGCTTTGGGCCATGCGGACATCCATTTTGTTCGCGTCGCCTGATGATACACAGGGTTGGTTCATAAAATACAAGTATAACTCCAGAGGATTGCACAGGCAAGCTCGCAATCTCAGATCCAGACAGGGAGATATTGCGTCTGTCTCTTAGCCCGAATATGTCACGAGCAATGATTCTTCATTAAGATAAAACCAAAATATGAGCACAGCTTGGGCGCATGGCCCGATACGCCCGCTGCGCTGCTTTCACCTCAATCGGTAGACACAACGCACGCGAATGCGAGACTCTCGAACAAGTTTGCGATAAACGTGTCGGGAGTGTCTATCCCGGTTGACTCACATGCGTTATACTATTGCTCTCAAAGAACGCTCCATGATGTAATTCCCACGCACAACGATGTCATCCCCAGCGCAGGCCTGTCTCTTGCTCACATCTTTTATTGCATGAGCTTAATTGCCTCTACCATATCCCTTAAAGTGGTTCTTGCAAAGAATCGAACATACTAAGATTCTTAAGTACTTGTTTATTCTGGATTCCTGCTTTCGCAGGAATGACATCATGGGACATTTCATTCGAGAA